>DATMDI010000136.1:0-8321 GCA_035557875.1 Vicinamibacterales bacterium | reverse complement strand
CTCGTCGACGACCAACGACGGTCACGATCACACCGTGACGTTCAACTGAAACGAACTGACACACTGTGGGGGCCGGCTTTAGCCCGGCTTTAGCCGGCCCTGGGCCGCCTGAAGGCGGCCCCCACATCTGATTTCGCCCTTACTTGCCGCGCGACCGGATCATGCGCTCGTAGGACTGCTCGCCCTCGGCGCAGATCTCGTCGACCAGCTCGGTGTCGAGCTCGATGAGCTGCGTCAGCTTCACCGTGAACGGCTTCGTGTAGACCTTCGGGTCGTCGATGGTGAGGTCGATCTCGAGCGTGCCGTAGTTCGGCCGCGTGATCCGCTCGGTCATCTTCGCGGCGCCGGTCATGGCGCTGCCGGCCGTGTCGAGCCAGAGATCGTCGCGGAATCCCTCGGTCTGCACGACGAGCGTGTCGCCTTCCCAGCGCGCGGTGGAATAGCCCATCCAGGACGGGTTCATGTCGGCGGGCAGCGGCCGGCCGTCGATGTGGATCTGCCGGTACATCGCGTTCACTTCGTAGAGCAGTGCCAGCAGCTTCGGCGTGTGGATCGCCCTGGTGAGGTGCGGCAGCGTCCAGTGCCGCGGCGGGTTGTCGGGCAGGCAGCGCACGTGCGGATCGTCGCGGCTGTCGTCGGCCGTCCGTTTCTTCGCGAGCTCGGCCGCCCACGGCTGATACGGCAGGCCGCCCGGCAGATCCCGGCCAAGGTTGCCGGCGAGCCGCGATCCGCCGATCTCGCTGCCGCACTCGATGAACGCCCCGGTGCCCGGTACGCACTGGTTGCGGTTTCCCGCGTGCCAGATCCCGGAGAAGTCGGGCTTGCCGTCCGGGAGGCGCGGCGCAGGCGCCTTCAGGTTGGGCGTGCCGTCGGCGTTCCGCGGCACCCCTTGGGTGGGCAGCTTCAGCCACTGCCCGGCAGCGACGGCCGGTAGGCAGCACACGCTCACGAGAACGAGCAGGACACCCCGCATTAGCCCCCCCCTATTTGGTCTCGGCGATCCCGATTAGAAGTCTCGCGACGGGCGGGTCTAAAGACCCGCAGCCACGTGCGCGTAATCTCGCAGCCACGTACTACGACGCGCGAGCGCCACCACGTTTCTAATGCAGATCGGCACCGCGCGCAAGGAGCGGGTCGGCGTGGCCCGCCGTGCGGGTCTCGGCCCACCAGGCGGCCGCGATCGAGCACAGGCTCAGAACGGCGAACCCGCTGGCGAGCGGCAGTACGGTGCCGTTATAGACCTGTCCAATGGCGGTGCCAAGGGTCAGCGAGATCAGCATCGAGACACCGCCAACGACGGCCGATCCCGTGCCGGCGATGGCGCCGAGCGGCTGCATCGCCAGCGCGCTCAGGTTGCCGAACAGCAGGCCGATACCGAAGAACGACACCATCAGATACGACATCAACAGCCAGAGCGGCGGCTGGCCCGCGGCGGCCACGGCCACACCGGTGAAGAGCACCGACACCACGAAGATGCCCCGGAGCGACCACTGCGACAGCGCCCGCATGCCGTAGCGCATCACGAGGCGGGCGTTGGCCAGCGAGGCGCCGCCGATCGCCACGGCGAGCATGCCGAAATAGAGCGGGAACCTCGCGCCGAGCGCGTACTCCTCCTGGAGAATCTGCTGCGCCGAGGTGAGGTAGGCGAGAAAGGCGCCAAAGACGAACCCCGAGGCGACCGTGTAGCCCACCGCGATGCGATTGGTCAGCACCGCGCGCGCCGCGGCACCAAGCCCCGGCAGCGAGAACGGAATGCGGCGGCCGGCGGGAAGCGTCTCCTCCTGGCGCAGACCGAACCAGATCGAGGCGATCACCCCCATCACCAGATAGATCACGAAGATCGACCGCCATCCGAAGGCGCCGAGCGCCGCCTGTCCGATCGCCGGCGCCACGATCGGGACGATGATGAACACGGCGGTCACGAGCGACATCACCCGCGCCATCTCGCGCCCCTCGAAGCGGTCGCGGACGAGCGCGATGGTGATCGTCCTCGGTCCGGCGACACCGATCCCCTGCAGCAGCCGCCCGGCGAGCATCATCGGAAACGACTGGGCCAGCAGTGCCAGCAGGCAGCCGGCGGTGAACAGCGCCAATCCGAGAAAGGCCGCGGGCTTGCGCCCCGCGGTGTCCGAGAACGGCCCGTAGAACAGCTGCCCCACGCCGAAGCCGAGGAACAGCAGCGACACCACCAACTGATTCTGGTTCGGGCTCTGAACGCCGAGCGACTGGCCGATCGCGGGCAGCGCCGGCAACACCATGTCGATCGACAGCGCCACCAGCGCCGTGAGCGTCGCCATGAGGGCGACGAACTCGGCGAGGCCGGTCGCGGCCTGGCGGCCGGCGTCCCTGCGTTCCGTCACGCCTGCTCGACCAGGTCGAGGAACAGCCACTTCCTGTCCGGAGCCAGTCCGGCCAGCTCGCGGCCGGCACAGCGAATGACCGGCGGCGCCGACGTGACGTGCTGCGTGCCGGCATGCATGTCGCGAAACAGGCGCTGCATCGTGCCGGCGCGCAGGGCCACCGTGCCCGCCGCGGTATAGGCGAACTCGGCGACCTCGTGGCACGACCAGGTGATGTTGGCGAGCGCCAGCCGGATCAGCGTGTGCTGGCGCACCGTGAGCGGCGTGCCGCCCTCGAGCGAGGCGCTGACATCGCTCCACGCTTCGTGCACCAGCGCGCGGGCGGCGCGGTACTTGCCCTCTGCCTTCGCGTACTGCTCGTGGAAAGCATCGCTGGTGGCCAGCGTGCCGCTGCGGCCGACGCCGCCCCGCACCTTGCTGGCGAGCTCGTCGAGCACGCGGCGGCCCAGGCCGGCCGCCCAGCCAGAGTGGCACATGATGGCGAAGCCAATGACACCGAGCGAGTAGAGGGCGCCGCCGCGCTTCGGCGACTCCGTGGTCGCGAGGTGGGTGAATGCTTCGGGCACGAACACGTCGTCGATGCGGTAATCGATGCTGCCGGTGGCGCGCAGCCCCAGGACGTCCCAGTTGTCGATCAGCGTGGCCTGGCTCACCGGCAGCACGAAGATGCGCGCCTCACCCGTGTCCGGCACGACACCCAGCGTGTGGATGTGAGACGCATGCTTGATTCCGGACGCGAAGCTCCACGATCCGGTGAGGCGGAACCCGCCGGCCACAGGGGTGGCGGTACCCGGCCGGGTGCCCTGCCCGGCGATCACCGGCAGGCGATCGTGGCCGAACAGTCTGGCCACCGCCTCGTCGCCGAGATAGGCGCCGCCGGTGCCCGTCGCCAGCGCCGCCGCCATCAGCACCCAGCCGGCCGACGCGTCGCCGTACGACACCTCCTCGAGGATCCGCAGCGACGGCAGCGGGCCCAGCTCCGCGCCTCCGTGCACCGTCCGCGGGACCCACATGCCAAGCAGGCCTTCGCGGTGCAGCGCCTCCACCACCGGCGCCGCCAACTGCCCTTCCCGGTCGCCGGCCTCGGCCCACTCGCTGGCGAGGGCCGCAACCGCCTTGGCGCGATTCGTCATCACGTCAGTATCCGCGAAAACTGAGCCGTGCTCTCGGCGGGGCTGAAGCCCCGGGGCCCGACGCCGCGGATTTGGCGCATACTAGCGCCGCCCGGTGATGCTCGATCGAAGACAGCTCCTCTCGGGAGTCGTCGGCGGCCTGCTTGGCAGCCTGGCCGTACCGCGCCGAGGCGCCGCTTCGCAGGCCAGCCCCGCCCCGGCCAGCGCCACGCCCCCGAACGGCGTCGTCGCGCTCACCAGCCGCGTCTCGCTCGTGACGAGCGGACGCACCAACGTGCTCACCCTCTCCACGCCCGACGGCCTCGTCGTCGTCGACAGCGGCGCTCCGGACCTGAGCGAGAACCTGATGGCGTCGCTGCGGCCGCTGGCGTCCAACGGCCGCGTCAGCACCGCCTTCAACACCCATTGGCATCCGGAGCACACGGGCGGCAACGAGGCGCTGCGGCAGGCGGGCGCCGAGCTCATCGCCCACGAGAACACGCGGCTCTGGATGGCGACGCCCACCTGGCTGCCGGCCGAAGACCGCTATCGGCCGCCGCGGCCGAAGGCAGCGCACCCGACGAAGACGTTCTATGCCAGCGGGTCGACACAGACCGGCGGGGAGCGGATCGACTACGGCTATCTGCTCGAAGCGCACACGAGCGGCGACATCTACGTTTTCTTCCGCGACGCCAACGTGCTCGCGGTGGGCGACGTGGCCTCACCGGCCCGCGATCCGGAGCTCGATTTCCTGACCGGAGCGTGGATTGGCGGCCGCGCCGATGCGCTGGCGCGGCTCGTGGAGTTGAGCAACGACGCCACCCGCATCGTGCCCGGCGTCGGTCCGGTGATGACACGGGCGCAGCTTCAGGCCGAGCGCGACATGATGAAGACCATCTACGACCGCACCGTCGATCGCGTGCGCGAGGGCGACGGCGCCGACGACATGCTCGACGCGGGAGTCCTGAACGGGCTGCCCCGCACCCTGAACGACCCGCGCCGGTTCCTGTACGACCTGCAGAAGGGCCTCTGGGCCCATCACAACAAGCTGTCGCCCAATGTCGTCTAACAGCGCTGAAAGTACGTTGCGAGGCCAGGTGTGGGGGCCGCCTTCAGGCGGCCCCGGGCCGGCTAAGGCCGGCCCCCACGTCGATTCTGCGACACGCTCTAAGCGACTCGCCGCCGCCATCGTCATCCTGCTCGCGCAGGCCGCTACCGCGCACGCGCAGTCGCCGCTTGCCGACGCGATCCAGTCGGGCGATCGCAAGGCGGCTCTCGCCCTGATTGCCGGCGGCGCCAACGTCAACCAGACGCAGCCCGACGGATCGACACCGCTGCACTGGGCCGTCTACACGGTCGATCGGGACCTGGTGGCGGCGCTCCTGCGCAAGGGCGCGCGCGCCGACGTCGTGAACAAGTACGGGGCGAGCCCGCTGGCCGAAGCCGCACGCGTGGCCAACGTGGAACTGGGCGGGATGCTGCTCGAGGCCGGCGCCAAGGCCAATGTCGGCAACGAGGATGGGCAGACTCCGTTGATGCTGGCGGCGCGTACCGGCAATGTGGCCTTCGCCAGGCTGCTCGTCCAGCACGGCGCCGACGTCAACTTGCGGGAGCGCTATCGCAATCAGTCGGCCGTGATGTGGGCCGCCGGCGAGGGGCACGGGGAGATGGTCGAGTTCCTGGTGTCGCAGAAGGCCGACCTCACGGTGCGCGCCGCGGCCACCGACTGGGACACTCAGATCAGCAGCGAGCCGCGCGTGCAGTACCGCCCCACCGGGGGCCTCACGCCGCTGCTCTACGCCGCGCGATCCGGCTGCCTGCGCTGCGTCACCGCCATCGTCGGGGCCGGCGCCGACGTGGACCGGCCGAATCCCGACGGGATGACGCCGATGATCATGGCGCTCGACAACGGCGCCCCGGCCGTCGCGCACTATCTGCTCGAACGCGGCGCCAGCCCGCACACGTGGGACTGGTGGGGCCGCACGCCGCTCTACGTGGCGGTGACCATGCGCGGCGGCGCCGACAGCCGTCAAGGGCCGCGCCCGCCGGAGTCGCTCGCCTTCATCAAGGCGCTGCTCGCCGCCGGGGTCAACCCGAACCCGCAGCTCGCCTTCAAGGAACCGAGCCGCGGCGGCCGCGACAACCGCTTCCGCGACGACCTGCTGACGACCGGTGCCACGCCGCTGCTGCGCGCCGCCCAGACCTTCGACAACGACGTGGTGCGGGAACTGCTCGCGCACGGCGCGCTCGTCGATCTGCCGAACGCCTCGGGCGTCACGCCGTTCATGGCCGCCGCGGGCGTCGGGACGAGAAACGGATCGAGCGTGCTGGGGCCGGGCTCGCCCGACAACGTGATCGCGCTCTCGCTGTCCACGATGGAGCTGCTGCGCGCCGCCGGCGCCGACGTCAACGCGCGCATCACCGACGTCACCAGCCTCACCGCGCGGATCGCGCGCACGAACACGCTGACGAACCGGCAGGGTCAGACCACGCTGTTCTACGCCGCCGAAATCGGACGGCCCGAGGTGGTGACATACCTGCTCGAACACGGCGCCAAGGTGGACGTCTCAGACGACGCCGGCCGCACCCCCATCGACCTGGCTCAGAACAAGGGTGACAACCGCGACGAGGCGCGCTCCACGGCGATCGTGGGGCTGCTGCAGAATGCGGGCAGGAGAACGCCATGAAGATCGTCCTCAACGTCATCGGGGTCCTGCTGATCCTGATGGGAGCCACCTGGTTCTTTCAGGGCATCGGAATGCTTCCAGGGAGCTTCATGACCGGCCAGACACGATGGGCCGTCTATGGCGCAATCGCGGTGGTGGCCGGCCTTGCCGCGTTGGCTCGGGCCAACCGGCGCGCGCTCATCTAGAAAACAGCTGAAGCGCCCTGAAATCTGAGTTGGGTGGGAGGCCGGAACACATCTCTCGACCTGCCTCTATTGTACGGCGCGGCGCGCCCCAATAACAGACTGTCGCGGGACACGGCGCTCCTCTAGAGTGAACGTCTCCGCATGCCAACCCCCACACGCGATTCCCGCTCACCTCGGGCCAACATCGTCGCGCCTTCAAGCACCAAAGAGGCACGGGCGCTCATCCAGCGCGTGCTGGATACGCCGCAGCTGGCGCTGGCTGTGCCGCGGCTGGCGCCAGAACTGCTGCACCAGGTGATCCTGCGCGGTGGGCTGGAAGCCTCTGGCGAGCTGCTGGCGATGGCCACCCCCGCGCAGTTGGAGCGTGTCGCCGACCTCGACCTGTGGCGCAGCGCCCAACCCGGTCTCGACGAGCAGTTCGACGCGCGTCGATTCGAGGCGTGGCTCGAGGCGCTTCTCGAGTGCGGCGCCGACGTGGCCGCCAGGACGGTGACCAGGTTCGACGCCAGTCTCGTGACCGCCGGCCTGGCCCACCACCTGCGGGTGTTCGATGTCGCGGCCTCCTCGCCCTACGTCACGACCGACGGAGAGCAGATGCCCGGCATGCGCGCGCCCGGGGCGACGCTCACGATCGGCCTGGCCGGCTATCAGATTGTGGCCCGGCGGACCGACATCTCGTGGGACGCGATCGTGGACGTGCTCCGAGCGCTCGCCCAGGACCACGGCGACTACTTTCACCGCGTCATGCGAGGGTGCCGGACACTCTCACAGGCGGGGCGCGAAGTCGACGGACTCGACCATCTCCTCACCGACGCGGGTCAGGCCGCGTACGATCTCGCGTCGGCACGTGAACAGCGCCGGGAAGATCGAGGGTTCCTGGCTCCTCCCGAGGCGCGCGCATTCCTGGAAGCATCACGGCACGTTCGACTGGATGGAGAATCGGCTCCGGCCTTCGACCCGCTTGCGCACGCCTACTTCCGGCTCGCGCGCGCGACGGCCGCACCCGCCGGCCGCGACGACACTGTGCTGGCAGCGGGCCTTGACGACGCCGCGGAAGCTGATGCCGCCGCGACGGCGGTGGCGGCCCTCACGGGCGTGCTCGCCGAGTCGGGGCTAATCGCGGGCCCGCCGCGAGCGTTGCTCGATACGCCGGGAGAGACGCCCAGGCTCCGCCAGATCCATGCGCACCTTCAGAACGTACTCGACCACGATCCGGGCGCCCACTCGCGGCGAATGGAGGAACTCGGCTATCTCGCCAACGCGCTCATGGCCGGGTGCTCGATCCAGTCGCGGTCGTTCACGGCACCGGAGGCGTGGGCTGCGGCGACTGCGGTCTGCAATCTCGGCCTGGAGAACTGGCCACATCGCTGGCACTCGCACGCCGCCGCCGTCAACCCGGTCGATCGGAATCTCGTGACGGTGTTTCAGGTGGGGTGGACAGTGCTGCACGACGAGGTCTGCCTGCTGGCCTCGGGAGACCTCATCGACGTCCTGAAGAGTAATCGAGTCCCCGATCGAGAAACGCAGGCCGGGCTCAACGCCCTGCGCCGGGAGCTGACCCGGCAGGTCCGGGCCGGAACACCGTGGAAAGCGCGGGAGGCTATGGACGTCATCGCAACGCTCGACACGCCCGCCTGGGCCGCGCTGCTCGGGTTGATCGACGAGTGCCCAGTAATCCATGCAGCCCTCGGGGCGTCGGTCGCCGCCAGTCCTCGCGGCATCGATCCCGGGGCCTTCGAGTTCGTGTCGGAAAACGTACAGATCGCGTCGGTCCGCGCCTTCCTCCACTCGTTGCCGGCGACGCTGCGGCCTTAGAGTGCGTCGCAGAATTGACGTGGGGGCCGGCTTTAGCCGGGCTTTAGCCGGCCCTGGGCCGCCTGAAGGCGGCGCCCACATCTGATCTCGCAACGTACTGCGGGAAATCCCTGGCCTTGACGCGTTAGACGTAGGGGCCGGCTTTAGCCGGCCCTGGGCCGC
>DATMDI010000135.1:0-5227 GCA_035557875.1 Vicinamibacterales bacterium | reverse complement strand
GGTGCAGCCCGATCGACGGCTCGTCGAGCACGTAGAGCACGCCGGTGAGGTTGGCGCCAATCTGGGTCGCGAGCCGGATACGCTGCCCTTCGCCGCCCGACAGCGTCGCCGCGCTGCGGTTGAGCGTGAGATAGCCGACGCCGACCTCGTGCAGAAAGCGAAGCCGCTCGCGGATCTCGCGCAGCACCCGGCTGGCAATCAACTCCTCGCGTTCCGTCAGCGTGAACGCTTCGAAGACCTCGGTCGCCTCGCTGATCGGCAGGTTGACGTACTCGGCCATCGTGCGGTCCTTGATCCGCACCGCCAGGCTCTGCGGCTTGAGACGCTGCCCGTGACAGGCCGGGCACTCGCGCAGCATGCGGAACGGCTCGAGGTCCTCCTGGACCGCCCACGACCCTTCTTCGTAGCGCCGGCGCAGGTTGGGAATCACGCCCTCGAAGGTCCGGCCAAAGGCGTCGTCGGCCGACGACTCGCGCCGGCGCCCGCGCGGCATTTCGAATTCGTCGTCGTCCTCCTCCTCGTCATCGGCCCCGGCAACCGGCGCCGCGGCGGCCGACGCCTTGGCCGCCTTCTTCGCCGCGCCGATGCCGAACAGCACGAGATCGCGGTGCTTCTTCACCAGCTTGGCGAACGGCGTGTTGGGATCGAGCCCCGAGGCCTTGGCGAGCGCGAGAATGGCGTCCTTGACCAGCCGCCGGTCGCCCTTGGCCCACGGCGCAATCGCGCCTTCGAGCAGCGACTTCGACTCGTCCGGCACGACCAGCCGCGGCTCGAAGTCGAAGGTGGCGCCCAGCCCCTGGCAGGTGGTGCAGGCGCCGTGCGGCGAGTTGAACGAGAAGGCGCGCGGCGTCATCTCGGGCATCGAGATGCCGCACGAGACGCAGGCGAGCTTGCGCGAGAAGAGCTGATCGCCGCCCTCGAACGTGTTGACGATGACGATCTCGTTGGCGAGGCCGAGCGCCACTTCCAGCGATTCCGACAGGCGGCGCTCGATGCCGCTCTTGATGACCAGGCGATCCACGACGATGTCGATGTTGTGGTTGCGCCGCCGATCGAGCTTCACGTCCTCCTCGAGCGAGCGGAACTGGCCATCGATGCGCGCCTTGGTGAAGCCGCGCTGGCGGAGTGCCTGCAGTTCCTTCTTGAACTCGCCCTTGCGGCCGCGCACGACCGGCGCCAGCACGTTGATGCGGGCGTCGAGCGGGTAGCTCATCACCAGGTCGAGGATGCGCTCGAGCGACTGCGCCGTGATCTCGCGGCCGCAGTTGTAGCAGTGCGGGATACCGATGTTGGCGAACAGCAGCCGCAGGTAGTCGTAGATCTCGGTGACGGTGCCGACCGTCGAGCGCGGATTGGAGCCGGTGGTCTTCTGCTCGATCGAGATGGCCGGCGACAGCCCCTCGATGAGGTCCACGTCGGGCTTCTCCATCTGCTCGAGGAACTGCCGGGCGTAGGCCGAGAGCGACTCGACGTAGCGCCGCTGCCCTTCGGCGTAGATGGTGTCGAAGGCGAGCGACGACTTCCCCGACCCCGACAACCCGGTGATGACCACCAGGCGGTCGCGCGGCAGGTCGACGTCGATGTCCTTCAGGTTGTGAACGCGGGCTCCGCGCACCGCGATCCAGTCGTGCGCCATATGTCAGGAATTTGGCGAGAACGCCAAACGCCTATTTTATCCTCACGGCCAGACTCCGTCCATGGCTTCGCGGCAGCCGCTGGCCTGGCGCGCCCCTCGCGCCGTCGGCGTTGAGCCGGTTGAGGCAGAGCGGCGCCAAATCGAGCGGTGGCGCCAGGTGTCCCCCGCGGAAAAGGCGGCGGTGATCGCCGGGCTCACCAACGCGACGTTCACGCTGGTCCGTGCCGGCGTGCGGCGCGAACCGCAATGAAGCCGCCGGCGAGCACCAGCGCGGCGGACCAGAGCTGCGCCAGCGTGAGCGGTCCGAGAACCGGCGGATTGATGCGGACCAACTCGATGGCGAAGCGGATGGCGCCCGCAAGGACCAGGTATCGCGACAGGACCATTGAGTCCGCGACGCCCCGCCGGCGCCACCGCAGCAGCCACCACGCCAGGACGAGCAGCGCGACGGCTTCGTACAACTGCGTCGGATGCACCGGCACGTCGGTCGGCGGCAGCCCCTTGGGGAATGCGATGGCCCACGGCAACGTGCTCGGACGGCCGTAGTCGTCGCCTACGAGAAAGCAGCCCACACGGCCGATCGCATGGCCGAGCGCAAGAGCGGGACTCGCCGCGGCGAGGCCGCTCACGAGCGGCACGCGGTAGAAGCGCAGCGAGGTCAGTCCGGCCGTCAGCCCCCCGGCGAACCCGCCGAACCAGCTCAGGCCCCCACGGCTCAACAGCAGATCGAGGAAAGGCGCTGTGTGTCTGAACTCGATCGCCCAGATCAGCTTCGCGCCGGCGAGACCGCCCACCACGCCAGCGATGGCGGCATTGATCGCGTCCTCGGGCAGGCCGGCGCGCCGGAGTTCCCGCTGAAAGACGATGAACCCCGCCAGCGCGCCGAGCGCCACCAGCACACCGAAGCTGGTGATCTCGAAATCGCCGACGCGAAAAAGGACTGGGTACATGTTGGACCGGAGGCGACTGATCCGAGCGGTCAGCGTATCCCGGGGGCGGTCGGGAACTCGCGGCCCACCACCTCCACCGATCGCTCTTCGAAGAATGCCACCACCGACTCCATGTAGGGCACGTACTCGCGCCGGACGCGCTCGCGATACTCGGGGCGGGTGTAGAGCGCGGCGTACATGTAATCGGCGTCATCGATGGTCACCGGCGCCACCCGGTAGCCGTGCGCGTCGAGAAACGCCTGCACGCCGGCCTTGATCTCCGGCGTCGGGCCGGTGAACAGAAAGGGGTGGCGGAAGTAGCGCAACGCCATGCCGCGCGCCGCGAGCGCGGCCCGCAACACCGGTTCGCCTTTGACGATGTCGGCCGTGTAGTCGGCCAGCGGCACGTCGTTGATGTTGAAGTGCGAGTGCGAGTGATTGCCCAGATCGGCGCCGGCGTCGAGCCACAGGTCGAGCAGCCGGCGCACACCGTCGAGGCCGAGCTCCGCGGAGCGACCCTGGTTCACGAACCCGGTGAGCGCAATGCGGCCTTCCTTGAACGGCCGCAGCAGCCGCTCGTTCATCGACCAGACGGCGTCGAAGGTTCGGCCGGCGCGATCACCGCCACTCGGCAGGTCGTCGATGGTGATCGCGATGGAGCGTCGGGGCGTCTGCGCCTGCGCGGCGGGGCTGAAGCCCCGCCCTACGGCCGGTACCAGCATGGCAAGCGCGAGGGCCACGATGAATGCCCGCGTCATCGCCCGCCGCGCAGCCGGCTGTGCCGGTAGCCGTAGGCCGCGTAGATTGCGATCCCGATGGCGAGCCAGATCGCGAAGCGCTCCCACGCCTGCCGCGGCAGGCCGAGCATCACGAACAGGCACGCGGCGATCCCGAGCGGCGCGACGACCCAGACCAGGGGCACGCGGAAGGGGCGCGGCCGGTCGGGCTCCTTGACGCGCAGCACCAGCACGCCGGCGGCCACCAGCGCAAAGGCGAACAGCGTCCCGATGTTGGTCAGGTCGTAGGTCTCCGCCGCATCGCCGATCAGAGAACCGAGGGCGACCACCACGCCCGTGATCAGGGTCGTCGTGTAGGGCACGCGCGTCCGGGCGTCTACCTGCGCGGCCCACTTCGGCAGCAGGCCGTCGCGCGCCATCGCGAAGAAGATGCGCGGCTGCCCGTACTGGAACACCAGCAGCACGGCCGACATCGACACCGCCGCGCCGAACGCCACGATCATGCCGACGCCCGAGAACCCGGTGAGCTTCAGCGCTTCCGCGAGCGGATCGGCCACCGCCAGCTGCTGATACGGCACCATGCCCGTGAGCACGGCGCCGACGATCACGTAGATCAGGGTGCAGATCGCCAGCCCGCCAAGGATGCCGATCGGCAGGTTGCGCTGCGGGTTGCGCGTCTCCTCGCCGGCCGTCGAAATGGCGTCGAAGCCGATGTAGGCGAAGAACACGATCGCCGCGCCCTGGTGGATGCCGGTGAAGCCGTTGGGAGCGAACGGGGTGTAGTTCGCGGGAGTAATCACCGTGAGCCCGGCGCCGATGAAGAGCGCCAGCGCCAGCAGTTTCACCACCACCATCACGTTGTTGACCGTGGAGCTCTCGCGCACGCCGCGCAGCAGCAGCCACGTGATCAGCAACACGATCGCGAAGGCCGGCAAGTTGACGAGAATCGGGATGCCGGCCACGCGGGGCGCCGAGTCCAGCAGACCGCTCACGGCGGGATTGGAGCTCAGAAGCGCGGTGCGATAGCCGGTGGTGAGCCAGGCCGGCACATCCAGCCCCGCGCCGCGCACCAGCGTCATGAAGTAGTCGCCCCATGAGATGGCCACGGCCACGTTGCCGACCGCGTACTCGAGGATGAGGTCCCAGCCGATGGTCCAGGCCACCAGCTCGCCCAAAGTCGCGTACGAATACGCATAGGCGCTGCCGGCCTGCGGGATCATGGCCGCCAGCTCCGCGTAGCACAGCGCCGCCAGCGCACACGCCGCACCGAGGAGCACGAACGAAAACACCAGCGCGGGGCCCGCGCCGAGCCGGACGACGACGCCGTCGGGACCCACCTGACCGGCGGCCGCGGTGCCGATGGCGCCGAAGATGCCGGCGCCGATCACCGCGCCGATCGCCAGCATCACCAAGTCGCCGGCGCCGAGGACGCGCTTCAACGACTGTGTCGAATCGGGCGCGTCGGGCGCCGCGATCGGCTTGCGGGCGAACAGCGTCATGCGTGTCTGGGTGCGAAGCGGTAGGCGGTCTCGTTGGTCGCGACGGCGAGCTCGCCCGAGGGGCCGAACCCGACGCCGACGAGCGCGTTGCCCGACACCACCAGTTCCGGTTCGCCTTCGAGATCGCGGAACCGGTAGAGTCCGCCGGCGCCGGCGAGGGCGTCGGTGACGTGGAGCAGGCCGTCGGGCGAGAAGGCGAGGCCTTGCGGCCGTCCCATCGCGTGCGGCAGGGTGCGAACCTCACCCTGCGCGCCAATCCGATACACGTGATCGTAGGTGCCGAGCGTCGGGGCGCTGACGAACAGCTCGCCCCACGGGCTCATCGCCAGGTGAAAGGCCGCCACGCTCGGCGGCAGCGTGGCAAACGGCTTCACCGCGCCGTCGCGCACCCTGAAGATGGTGCCCGATCGATCGCCAACGTACATC
>DATMDI010000134.1:0-7824 GCA_035557875.1 Vicinamibacterales bacterium | reverse complement strand
CGTCCATCCGGTTCTGGTTCTGCGCGCCATCCACCAGATAGGCGTTCTGTTCGGGGCGCTGGCCATTTACCGCGTAGGCCTGACCCTGGCGCAGGCTGCCGCCGGCAGCGGCCACGCCGGCCGTGAGCGGAGCGACACCGGTCTGCAGCAGCCCGAGCTGCGTGAAGTTGCGTCCGTTCAGGGGCAGATCGACCAGCTCGCGCCCGGTGACGACGGCGCCGAGCGCGTTGCTCGTGGTGTCTACCAGCCGCTGCTGGCCGGCGACGGTCACCGTCTCGGTGACGTTCTGCAGGCTCATCGGCGCGTCGACGCGGACGACCTCGCTGACGCTCACCTGAATCGGCTCCTGCACCAGACGCGCGAACTGCGCCGCTTCGACCGTCAGGGAATAGCGGCCGATGGGCAAGAGCAGCAACCGGTAATAGCCGTTGGCGCCGGAGGTGGCCTCGCGGACGAACCCCGTGTCGAGGTTTCGTGCGGTGACGCGCGCGCCGGCAAGGGCCGACGACGTCGAGTCGGTGACCGCGCCTTCGATGGAGCCGGTGGGATCCTGCGCCGCGGCGGTGACGGCGACCAGGCAGAGGGCAATCGCGGCGAACAGCGTTTTCATTGCGTGGGGGCCTGAGACGGAAGCGTGGAGGCGGCGTAGCCGTTGGCCGCGACGAGCGCCGCGCGCTGGCGGTAGAAATCCGGGTCGTCGGGAGCCCAGGTGGCCAGGCCGTCGACGTATCGATTGCACAGGCAGAACACCGCCGCAATCAGCACGGTGTCGTGGATCTCGAGGTCGGTGGCACCGTGCTGGCGCGCGCGGGCAACGTCCTCCGTGGTCACCAGCTTGCCGCTCTCGGCGGTCTTGCCGGCGATGACGAGCAGCGCCTTGAGCTTGTCCGAGATTTGCGCGGCGGCCGGGTCGACTTTCACGGCAGCTACGAGCTGTTCGTCGCCACCCAGGTGATGCGCGGCGATGGCGCCGTGAATCGTCTGGCAGTAGCGGCAGTCGTTCTGCGCCGAAACGAAGGTGGCGATCAGCTCACGTTCGCCCGGGGTGAGCGAATGCGGCCCCCGGAGCAGAACGTCCACCAGCTCGTTGAGCGGGCGCGCCGTCTCGGGACGAAAGGCCATCGGCCCGCGAATGCCGGGCAGGTCCGGAAGGGAAATATGGGGCATGACGTCAGTCCTGGTACGGGGTGGATTCGGGATCGGCGACCGCTCCTCGCGAGCAGGTCGCCACGGCTTAGCGTGAGGGTTGCGGCACGTCGGCCTGGCGCTGCGCCTGGCTGATGCCCACATAGCCCTGCGTGGCCATGCGTTTCCCCATTGGGTCGTAGGCCGCCGGGTCCCTCGGCGTAAAGGTGGCCAGGCCGTCCACGTAGCGGTTGTACATGCAGAAAGCGGCGGCAATGAGCACCGTGTCGTGAATCTCGACGTCGGTCGCGCCCTCGGCACGCGCGCGGGCAACATCGTCGGTGTTCACCTGCTTGCCACCTTGCTGCACCTTGCCGGCGATCACCAGCAACGCGCGGAGCTTGGCCGAGACCGCTTCGGCGCTGGCGCCGCTCGTGACGGCGTCCACGAACTTGTAATCGCCGCCGGCATGATGGGCCGCCGCGGCGCGGTGGCTCAGATAACAGAAGGTGCAGTCGTTGCGCGACGAAACGAACGCCGCAATCGATTCCCGCTCGGCGCTCGTGAGCGAGTTCGGCCCCCGCAGCAGCGTCTCGGCCAGGGCACGCAAGTGAACGGCGGTCTCAGGACGGAACGCCATCGCGCCGGAGATCCCGGGCAGGTCGGCGGGCAGGGCGATGTGCGGCATGGCTTTGCGAGTCTAGGAAACGGCTCAGCAGGCCGCAATAATGCGAACCGGTTAGGGCAGGTGGGTCAGAAGAACTTCACGTCCACCAGCGTGCCGGCTTCCAGACTGAGCGTTTCCGCGGCGATCTCGATGTAGCCGTCGGCCTGGGACATGCTCGTGATGTCGCCTGACGCCTTGAACGCCGGCATCGCCAGACCGTGCTCGACCCGGACGGTGTAGAACTGGTGCCGATTCGGTGTGGACATCACCCGGGCGCCGAGCGGCAGGCGCTCGACGCGGATCGATTGGGCGGGCAGCCGCGCCAGGCGCCGCAGCAGCGGCACGAGCAGCACGTAGGCGTTGGTCAGGCACGAGGTGGGATAGCCGGGCATGCCGAACGCCAGCTTGCCGTCGACGCGGCCGAACGCCGTGGGCTTGCCCGGTTTCACCGCGATGCCGTGGAACAGCACCTCGCCCTTGGCGCGCAGCACGTCGAGGGTCAGATCGCGCGTGCCCACCGAACTGCCGCCCGAGAACACGAGCACGTCTTCGGCCAGGCACTCGTCAACGGCCCGCGACAGATCCTCCATCGTGTCCGCGACCGTCCGGTGAATGACCGGCACGCCGCCGTGCTCGGCGACGACCGCCGCCAACGTGTAGCTGTTGATGTCGTAGATCTGACCGGGTGCCAGCGGCTGGCCGGGCTCCACGACTTCGTTTCCAGTGGACAGAATCGCGACGCGCGGCTGCACGTACGCCGTCACCCCGGTGTGCCCGAGCGCCGCGATGGCGCCGACGCGACTCGCGGTGAGCAGTGTGCCCGCCTGCAGCACCAGCTGTCCCTGGCGGATGTCCTGCCCCTGCCGTCCGATGTTCTGCCCGGCGTTTGCCGCCGCGAACACGCGGATCGCGTCGCCCTCGGCCGCCGTTTCTTCCACCATCACGACGGCGTCGGCTCCCTCGGGCATCGGCGCGCCCGTGGCCACCTCGCTGCACAGGCCGGCCGCGACGGCCTGCACCGGCATCTGTCCGGTGTAGACCCGCTCGACGCGGCGCAGCACGGCCGGGCGTTCGCGGCTGGCGGCAGCGGTATCCGCGGCGATCACCGCATAACCGTCCATCGCGGCCCGCGCGAAGGGCGGCACGTCAGCCGGCGCCATCACGTCGTGCGCGAGCACGCGGCCGCGCGCGTCGCGAAGCGCAACCGTCTCGGTGCGGGTGATCGGGAGGCCGGACGCGCCGATGATCTCCTGCGCGTCCGTGAGGGAGATCGTGGACTGGAACGGGCGCATCACATCAGCGACTTCTGGAGCTGCTGCGCCACGTGTCCGAGCTCGGGGATGATGAGCCGCGACATCGCCAGGCGCACGGCGTGTTCCGATCCCGGGAGCACGAAAATCGCCTTGGCGCCCACGGTTCCCGCCGTCGCCCGGCTCATCATCGCCGCCGAGCCGACTTCATCGAAGCTCAACATGCGGAACAGCTCGCCGAAACCGTCGAGGCGTTTCTCGAACAGCGCGTCCACGGCCTCGAATGTGCCGTCGCGCGACGTGATGCCGGTGCCGCCGGTTGTGATGATGACGCGGGTCTGCGGGTCGGTCAGCCACTGTTTCACCGACGCCGTCACCGTTGCCGGCTCGTCGCGGACGATCGCGTAGCCGGTCACCTGATGGCCGGCCCGTTCGAGGAACTCGCGGATGGCACCTCCGCTCGAATCGGTGTCGACGGTGCGCGTGTCGCTGACGGTCAACACGAAGCACCCCACCGACGTCGGGCCTTTGGCCTTGTGTTCCTGATGGCTCACCCCGCGATTATAGGCGGGCCGCGCGCGCCTCTTCCGCCGGCGCGATGCTCAGGCCGTGGCGGGGCGCTGGAGCCGGCGCTTCACCAGCTCGCCGACCTCCCGCACGTCGATCGTCTTGAGGCAGAGATTGTCGTTGCAGGCGGTCAACCGCTGGTTGTACGGACTGACGCACGGGCTGCACGTGAACCCGGCGTAAACCACGTCGTAGCTGCGTGCGAGCGGGCGATACCGATCGGGGAGCTCGGGACCGAAAAAGACGATCACGTGAATGCCGGTCAGACACGCGAAGTGGGCCGGACCCGAGTCGTTGGTGATGAGAATCTGCGCCAGGTTGAAAAGGTGCAGGAGCTCCATCATCGTGGTCTGACCGGTGAGGTCCACGATTCGCGGCGAGTCGGCCCGCGAACAGATGTGAACCGCATCCGGCTTCTCGTCGGCGACGCCGGTGACCAGCACGTAGACGTCGGGATCGTCGAGCACGTGGCGCGCGAGCTCCGCATATGAATCCAGGGGCAGCTGCCGCATCGGAAACCGCTTGCTCGCGTTCGGGTTGAGTATCACGAGCCTGTTCGACGCGCTGATGCCGGGTGCGAGCCGCGCCAGCTTGCTCCAGATCGCCGCGGCGGTGGTCTCGTCGGTGACGAGGCGGGGGATCGAGAGATCGTCGCCAGCCCGGGGGCGCTTCACGATCGGAATGCCGCCGGGCGGCGCGACCAGTGCCTGCACCAGGTCCAGGAAGACGTGCGCGGTGTGGATATGCGGGTTGTACATCACCTTGTGAGTGAGGAAATCGCCGGTATACAACCCCTCCTGCGTGAAGCGATGAAACCCGACCCGCCGGGCGGCGCCCGTGAGATAGCTGAGCAAGCTGCTGTAGCGGACGAAGGTTTCGAGGTTGACCACCGTGTCGATGCCGGCCCGCCGCGCGACGCTCCACGTTCGCATCGTGTCCCGCACGAGCGAGGTGAACGATCCGCTGTCGATGGTGTGGATGTCTTCGGGCGCGATGACGTTCAGCATCTCGAGGCTCGAACGCACCTGCCCGAAACAGAGGAAGTGCAGCGTCGCGTCGGGAAAGAGTTCCCGCGCGCGACGCAACGCCGGGTAGGCCACCACCATGGTGCCCATCTCCGCCAGTTGGATGAAGAGGATGTGGCGCGGCCGCTGCCCATGCCCGCGGCCCTTCACCCCCGCGGCGCGCAGCAGCCGGTCAGCGAGCGTGACCAGGAAACACAGGGGGACGCCGGCCCAGAAATCGATCCGGCGCATCGTATTGGGCTCCACGGATCGTCAGTGTCTCACACGGCTTGAGCCCGCAGTCGTGGGGGCCGCCTTCAGGCGGCCCTGCCACTCCAGGATGTTATAGTCGCAGCACGTTCCCCGCAGAGATGCCGTTGCCCCTGGCGCAGGTCCTCCAGCAGATTGCCGGCACGCGCGTGCTCGTCATCGGCGACGTGATTGCCGACGAGTACCTGGTGGGCGACTCGTCGCGCATTTCGTCCGAAGCGCCGGTGCCGGTGCTGCACTACACCGGCGAGCACGCCACGCTCGGCGGCGCGGGCAACACCGCCGCCAACGTCGCCAGCCTTGGCGGCGCGCCGACGCTGATCGGGCTGGTCGGCGACGACCGGGCGGGCGCGGATGTGGCGGCACGCTGCGAGCGCGCCGGCGTCAACTTCCTGCCGCTGCGCGACGGCCGGGCGACGACCCGCAAAGTGCGTGTCATCAGCCAGCAGCAGCAGTTGCTGCGCATCGACTACGAGCAGGCCGCGCCGATCGATCGCGCGCACGAGCAACAGCTGCTTGCCGCGTTTGCGAGCCGGCTCGAGGCGTGCGATGTCGTCGTGGTGTCCGACTACGCCAAGGGCCTGGTCACCAGCGACGGCTGCCGCGAGATCATCCGGCGGGCGCACGCGGCCGGCCGCGAGGTGGTGATCGATCCGCGGCCGCAGCACGCCTCGTTCTACGGGTCGTGTGATTACCTGACTCCGAACTGGAAGGAATCGCTGCGGCTGCTCGGCGAAGACGACGGCGGTTTCAGTCCCGAAGAGATGCGTCGCGTCGGCACCGAGGTGAGCCGGCGCTTCCAGTCGAACGTGCTGCTGACACTGGGCGCCCGCGGCATCGCCTTCTTCCCGCGCGAGGGGGGCGAGCCGCTGTTCGCGCAGGCCGAGGCGCAGGAGGTGTTCGACGTGAGCGGCGCCGGCGATACCGTCGTGGCCGCATTCGCGCTCGCGCGCGGGGCGCGCTGCGAGCACGACGTGGCTCTCGCACTCGCCAACCTCGCCGCGGCCGTCGTCGTGGGCAAGCGCGGCACCGCCACCGTCTCTCCCGACGAACTGCTGGCCGCCGAAAAGAAGCTGGATCGTACGTAAGGCGGGACTTCAGCCCCGCCGCGCTGCTAGACCCGGCCGCCCTTGAACAACCGCTCTTCGATCAACTCGATCAACAGGTGCACGATCTTGATGTGCACTTCCTGGATCCGATCGGACGTCGTGCCCGGCACCACGATGACGTGATCGCACGCCGTCCGCAGCGGTCCGCCGTCGCGCCCCAGCAGGCCCACCACGCTCAGGCCCCGCGCCCGCGCCACTTCGACCGCCGCGATTAGATTCGGACTTTTGCCCGACGTCGAGAATACGACGAGCGCGTCGCCCGCCTTGCCCCAGGCCTCGACCCCGCGCGCGAAGATGCGCTCGAAGCCGTAGTCGTTGGCCACGCAGGTGAGGTGCGTCGCGTCGCCCATCGACTGCGCCGCGATCGCCGGACGGTCGTCGCGGAAGCGACCCGACAGCTCCTCGGCAAAGTGCATCGCGTCGCAGAGCGAGCCGCCGTTGCCGCAGGTGAGCAGGCGGCCGCCGGCGGCGACGCACCGCGCCAGATGGTCCGCAATCGCCGTGATGGCGCCGCTGGAGCGCTCGAAGTCGCGCAGCCAGGTGGCAAGTGCGATCGCGTCGTCGAGGCCGCGCTCGATTGGGGAAGGATGCTGGTCAGCCACGCCTGGCGCTCGTCCGGAAGGCCTAGCAGTCGGTGCAGCGCACCTCGGAGAAGATCTCGTCCCGCTTGTCGGGGTTCTCGCGGGCGTAGTTGATCAGGCACCGGAGCGCCTTGCCGGCGTCCTCGAGTTTGAAGGCCTGCACGGCCTCGTCGAGGTAGGCGGCCTGTTCGGGTTTCAGCTGGATTTCACGGCTCTGCATCGCGCTCATGTGCGTCGATGGTACGGCCCAGCCGCGGGCCGAGTCGAGCCGATTTGCTGTGATATAGTCACTATTTGGGCATGGCTCCGAACGTCCTGGAGTGCGCGTCCACCACAATTTAGCCCCCTCGCGCCCTTAGCTCAGCTGGATAGAGCGTCTGGCTACGAACCAGGAGGTCGCACGTTCGAGTCGTGCAGGGCGCACCATTCCAATCAACAACTTACGCGCGCCTGTCCGGCAACGAGCCTGCGACTGTGCCCTATTCTGTGCCCACCCCCTATGAATGCCGGGTCGAATAGGGTACCGATGCAGGTTCTTCAGTCGCGTCAGCGCCCAGTTGCTTCGGAGTTTGAACCAGTGCATCGAGTGCGGCACGTTGGACCTCGGACCCGATGTGCCCGTATAGCTTCGCCATTTTGGCGGTCGTGCTCGCACTCCAGCCCATGATTGACGCCACGACGGAAAGGGACGCCCCGCGCTCCAACAAGCGAGTGCAGGCCGTATGTCGCAGGTCGTGGAACCGGCTCGTGACCCCTGCCTTGGACTTCGCGGATTCCCAGGCCGTCGTGATGTCGCCGACTGCTACATTCGGGTCCATCGTTGATGGTCTTCGGGGAGGCGTTCGCCTTCAGTCTGGACTTTTGATAGTCCGCGATGTCCTCTGCCGAGATGTCGATGAGCAGCAGGGAACCCAGCGCCGGTTTCAGGTGTTTGAGGTTCCGCTCCTCGACCTCGTAGGACTTCTTTGCCCAGGTCGGCTTCTTGAGTTTCAACCAATCGTCCGATGCCACTGACAACGTGACGGGAGCGGTCCGTTTACGAATGCCGTGGATCGCGGGCCTCTCAATGCTCATCGACGCGCGTGAAGTTTTCCTGCCGCACGTCTGGAACTGCTGTAAGAACTCTCCCGCTGCGACGGTGCGCCGACGATGAGTCCTTCAGTGGCGGCGTCGCGGAGGACGCGATCACGATGCCAGGTAGCCAGGCGACGGTACAGACGGGCAAATATCCAGGCAGACGGTCATGATGAG
>DATMDI010000133.1:0-4782 GCA_035557875.1 Vicinamibacterales bacterium | reverse complement strand
ACGGCCGACGTCAGCAGCCAGCCCAGTGCGCACACCGCGATCGCGCGCCACGTGCTCCGGTAGTCCAGCGCCTGCCGCACCGCAACCACCATCGCCAGCAGCATCCACGTGCGTGAAAAGATCAGGATCGGCATCGCCAGCCCCGGAAGGAGCGAGAGGAATGCGATGCTGCCCGGCGCGGCGGCGAAGCCAAGCGTACGGAGCAGTTCGCCCACGTCGCTGTGCGTTCTGGCACCCGGGAGAATGCGTGCGCCCACTTCGAACGTGAGCAGCGCCCAGGCTGCCCAACCGAGAAGGGCGAGGGCCGACATGGTCGCGATCCCGCCGAGACCGAGCACGTGCCGAAGCGCTACGCCTTCGGCGACGCTGGCCAGCAGAACCGTGGAACAAGCCTGGACGATGGCGCTCCGATCAGCTTCCACGTCCTCATAGGCCGCCGGGTCGAGGGCCATGGCTCCGGCGAACCTGCGGAGGTAGAGCGGGGCGGATGGGGCATTGGCCATGCCCCCGGTCGAGCAGGATTCGTGCCGGGGAGTCGTGCTCGATGGGCTAGCCGCGTCAGCGTGATTCCGCCTCGAGCAGCTCGAGCGCACTCTGGGCCGTACCTCTGGCGCCTCCCGACGCGTCCAGCCGAACCCAGCTGATCGCACCGGTCTCGCGAGCGAACTGCGCGCGCACGACGCCGGCGTCGGCGTCCGACACATCGCCGCGCCGGTTGGCCACGCGATGAATGCACACCTCCGGCGGCGCCTCGAGCCAGAGACCCAGGAACGTCACACCAGCCCGCCGGGCGGCGGCTTCGATGGCGTCGCGCTCCCACGCCGCCGAGAACACGGCATCCGCGATCACGCTGTGGCCCTGCCCGATCGCCTGTTCCGCCGTGCGGACGAGCGACTCGTAGACCCGCGCGGAGGCTTCCGCCGTGTAACTGTCGGACGGCAGCGGCGAGTCCAGCGGCACTCCTGCCTGGCGCTTGCGGAGTTCGTCGCTGCGCACGATCAGCGCACCCGGAGCGGCGCCAACGGCGGGAGCGATGCGGTGGGCAAGACTCGACTTGCCGGTGCCCGAAAGGCCGCCGACGGCAACGAGACGCGCCGGCGGCGGCTCGAGCAGCTGTCTTGCCAGCGCAAGGTACCCCGCGGCGATCTGCTCGAGTTCCCGCCGTTTCAGCGGCTCGTGCTCGAGCGCCGCCGCCGTCGCACCGGTCTTGGCGCGCACCGCCGCGCGGCACGACAGGAACAGCGGCAGCAGCCCCAGCCCGTCGATGAGTCCGGCGGCGCCCACGTAGGCGTTGAACACCGCGTTGGCGTGCGCTCGCAACGAGCGCCGCCAGAGATCCATGAGGAGAAAGGCGAGGTCGTAGAGGACGTCGATGCACGAGATGTCGTCGTTGAACTCGACGGCATCGAACGGCGTCGGCGCGCCGTCGAGCAGGACGATGTTCCGCAAGTGGAGATCGCCGTGACAGCGGCGCACGAGACCGCGCGCCTGACGGTCGTCGAGCCTGGCTCCGTGCACGGCCAGTGCGGCACGAGCCCGGTCCGTCAACTCCGCGGCCAGACCACCATCGAGTTCGGACCTCGCCTCGAAATCATGCGCGTTGCCCTCCACGACCCAGGCCATGCTGGCCGCGCCGCCGCGGGCCGCGCAGTGCTCGGCCCCGCCGTGCATGCGCTCGATGCCGTGCCCCAGCGCCGTCATCGTGTCGAGCGCCAGCCCGCCGCTCGCGGCCAGCCGGTCGAGGAGCTGGCCCTGGTCGAAGCGCCGCATGACCAGCAACCAGTCCACCGGCACTCCTGCCCCGTCGATCGCGAGCGCGCCAGACGCCTCGCGCGTGACGGGGACGACGCGCTCGTAGATCTGCGGCGCGGTGCGACGGTTGATCGCCAGCTCCGCCTCGCACATCGCCTTGCGGCGCTCCGGCGTCGAGAAGTCGAGATAGTCGTACCGGACCGCGCGCTTGAGCTTGTAGGCCGTCTCACCCGCGAGAAACACGATCGAGGCGTGTGTCTCGACGCGCTCCACCGGCACGCCGCCATGGGCGTGTGGTGCGGAGAGAAACTCGATCGTGTCGCGTTGCGGTTCCATGGCGCGCCGGCCGGACCGTCATCGCCGCGGCCGCGTGAGGCGGCGCTCCGACGGGTTACTTCGATCCTTCGGCCGCGTGGCGCTCCTCGGCGCGCGCCGCGCTGAGGATGTTCTTGAGGCCATAGTTCCCCTCATGGCACTCGTAGAGCTGCAGCGGCTCCGAGTCGTCGAGCGTGAGCGGCAGCGAGAACGTCCAGGGCGCGGTCCAGGTCGTGGGATCGTCCATCGTGACCGACCAGCGCACTTGGCGGGGGCTGACGCGGGTGAAGCGTTCGGTGATCGTGAGCCGATCCGGCGTCGCGTTCATGTAGACGCTGCGGTCCCTGAAATTGGTCGTCTCGACGACCAGCGTTTCGCCTTCCCAGCGTCCGCGCGAGTCTCCGAAGTCGAACTGCGACGACGTGCCA
Source organism: Vicinamibacterales bacterium (assembly GCA_035557875.1). Taxonomy (GTDB): domain Bacteria; phylum Acidobacteriota; class Vicinamibacteria; order Vicinamibacterales; family UBA2999; genus DASYRM01. The sequence continues at coordinate 2,287 of DATMDI010000133.1, read as the reverse complement.
AGGTGCGGCCGGCCGTCGAGCGGGATGATGCGCGTGTCGTGAATCATCTCGTAGACGATGGCCACGTAGCCGGGCCCCTGGATGATCTGCGACGAATTGCCGTAGATGGTCGGCATCCCCGACGACGGGAACCCGCGCGTGATGCAGCGGTCGTACAGGCTGCGATCGGTCCACGAGTCCGCCGGGCCGCGCGTGTTCCGGCGGCGCGCCTCCTCGCGCGCGGTCCGTCTGGCCTGTGCGGCGGCGGTGAGCGGTGGAACCTTGCCGTCGGCCGGATCGACGATCAGCCACAACTGGGCACCGTTCTCGGAGAACTTGCCATACGCCGGCTGCCACCAGTTGTCCGGCGCTTCGGCGGGGCCGAGGAACCGGCCGATGGTGCGCTCGGCCGCTTCTCGCTTCAGCCGCGCACGTTCCTCCGGGCTGACGTCGTTCATGTTGCGCCCCTCGAACTCCTTCGGGCGTTCGAGCGGCGTGCCGGCTTCGCTCAGAGTGGTGTAGTTGCCCTGTAAGTCCGGATCGCCCCAGGGTGTGCGCGGTGCGTGATACGCGCCGTTGGTCCCGCTCTGCGCGGACAACGTAACTACCGCCGCGCCAAACGCGCACGCGACGACCATCAGACGCGACCAGATCGTCATGTCCACGGTAGCTTAACAAACTCTGACGGCCCCGGCTTCCGCGAGCGCGGATCCCCGGTAAACTCCACGACTTCGAGAGCAGAGGCATGAACCAGGACGTGCATCTGGCCTTCGCGCCAGACGTAACCTACGCGCGGCTCGTCAGGGAACGCGCCACCGCGCACGTGGCGCCGCTGCTCGGCCGCATCGCACTCGCCGCCGCCATCATCGGCACGAGCGTGGCCGTCGGAGCGACCGGGCGCGTATCGATCGAGCTCGTGACCACCATCGGCGTGTCGTGGAGCTTCGCGCTGCTCGTCCAGGCGATCGCGGCGGCCGCCATCATCGTGCCGGCCCGCGCGCGGCGGGTGACGACGGCGCGGGCGTTCGAGCTCTGGTTCCGCGCGCACCTGCCGTGGACGGTGTGGCTCCTCGTGCCGGCCGGAGTGTTCAACCTCACCGGCGTCCACGTCTCCGAGACGGTGCTCTTTGCCGGCGCACTGGTGCCGCTCGCATGGACGATCCTCGTGCTGCGGGCCTTCGGACGCCAGGTGCTGGGCGTCGCGCGCGTGGGCGCGATGGCGACGGTGCACCAGGTCATCGTGTGGGGCCTCACCCTGAGTTACATCGCTTTCGCGATCGGCGGCTGGGATCGAGTCCTCGAGGAGCTCGGACTGTGACACGCGGCCGACGACTCTCGCTGGGCGTGTTCGTCGCGGGACTCATGACAGGCAGCCTGGCGCCGGAACCCGCTCGCCGCGCGCCGACGCGCGTCGACGGGTATTGGGTCCTCGCGGTCGACTTTCACGTGCACGGTTTTCCGGGCGACGGCGCACTGGCGCCATGGCTGCTCCGCGACGAGGCTGCCAGAGCGGGCCTCGACGCGTTCGTGCTGTCCAACCACAACCGCGTCTCGACGGCACGCGCGGCGCGCTGGCTGGCCGGCGACACGCCCGGGCCGCTCGTCATCGTTGGCCAGGAAGTCACGAGCCGCGGCTTCCACATCACCGCCGCTGGCATCGAGCGGCGCGTGGACTGGACGCGCGGCGCGGCGGCGGCCATTCGGGTGATCCACGCGCAGGGCGGCGCCGCCATCGCCAACCATCCGGCGCGTGACTACTGGCCGGGCTGGACGGACGAGGCCATCGCGCTGCTCGACGGCTACGAGCGCGCGCACCCCAGCATGCGCACGCCGGCCAACGCGGCCGACTTCGCCGCGTTCAGCGCACGGGCCGTGCGTCTGAAGCCGGGGATCGCCGCCATCGGCTCGTCGGACTTCCACACCGGCGGCCACCCGGGCTGGTGCCGGACGTGGGTCCTGACGCGGGAGCGCAGCGTCGCCGGAGTGATCGCCGCGGTCCGCGACGGCAGGACCGTGGCCGTGGACATGAATGGAGCGCTCTACGGCAGCCCGGAGGCCATCGGCATCGTCACCGCGTCCGGCGTGTCGGCACCCTTGCCGCAGGAGTCGGGCACCTGGCAGCGCCTGTCGGTGGCCGCGGCGTGGCTCGGGTTGCTGGGGCTCGCGCTCCTCTAAAACACGAGCTGGCGAGTTGGACCGCGCGTCAAAGCGTTTCTCGCGGACACGGCTCTGGTCATGACCTTGCAGCGATCCCTCGCCGGAGGTTCGAATCATGACTGTCGCGTCGTGCCGCGCCGCCGTACGCCCG
>DATMDI010000132.1:0-11000 GCA_035557875.1 Vicinamibacterales bacterium | reverse complement strand
CGTGCAGCCGCATCAGCGGCATGCGGCTCGGGTTCACGCCGTCGCTGAATCCGCGGGTCCTCAGCGCGTCGAGGAGCGCCGGACGGCTCGAGATGACGTGCACCGGCACGTCCCACGGGGCGCCCTCTCCGCTGACCACCGCCGGAGGCTGGTGGTCGCCGATCACGATCAACACCAGATCGCGGGTCCGCGGCTGGCTCACGAAGCCCCCGAGCGTCGCCAGGGCGTAGTCGATGGCCCGCACGTAGCTCGGGCCGAGGTTCAGCCAATCGGGCGGCTCGGCCCATGCCTTCTGGTACTCGGATTCGTCGTAGGGCGTCGCCGTGAGCATGCGCGCCCACGACGGCTGATACGGCGGCGTCGGGCTGAACGGCGTGTGCGTGCTGGTGGTGGGGAAGAACGCGAACAGCGGCGCGCGGCCGGGGCGCCCCAGTTCGAGCCGCTCGAGCTGGGCGAGCGCGAACTGATCCGGAATCGGCCACCAGCCGAAGCTCGGACCGGCGTAGGCAAGCTGCTGCGTGTCGTAGATGCGATCGAACTCGTAGAAGGCGCCTTCGGGCCAGTACTCCTGCAGCCCGGGCATGACCGCCACGGCGCGGTAGCCGTGTTCCTTGAGCGCGGTGACGAGCGTGTGCCGCTTCTGCGCCATCAGGCGCACGTTGGTCCCTTCGTTCTTTACCTCGATGCCGGTGATGAACGAGACGTGGGCGAGCCATGACGATCCGCCGAACGTCGGCGACTCGACGAACGCCGAGGCCACGCCCAGCCCGTGATCGCGCGCCTGCCGCTGCAGTTGCTCGCGCCGGCCGTCGAGCGCGCGCTTGAAGTCGGGGCGGTCGTAGGTGACGGCGCCGTACGACTCGAGGAACACGAGCACGATGTCCGCGTCGTTGACGGCCGCGAGATTCGAGGTGAGCGCCGGGCCTTCCCCGAGCGCGTCGGCGCCGCGCCCGAGCAGCACGTCGGCCACCATGCCCGCCTGCCGCAGGTAGGTGGACGCGACCGGCGCCGGCAGGATCGGCGTCGCGTCCGGCTGCATCAGCGCACGCTCGAGGGCAAAGGCCGCGATGACCGCCACGCCCGCGCCGGCCAGCCAGCGCCGCGCGGTGGTGTGTGCCATCACCGCGCTGAGGCGCCCCACGGCCCAGCGCATCACGACATACACGGCCAGCGGCACCGCGATCGTGGACAGCACCACGCCAGCGATTTCGAGCGGCGTGGCCACGCGCGCCAGCATCGCGGCCACCGCCGACAGATGCCGCGAGTCCCAATAGAGGTTGACGTCGCGGCCGAAGAGCGCCGTCGATGTGACTGCGGCGTAGCGCCCCAGCGTGAGCACGGTCCACAGGGCCGCCAGCGCGCCGAGCAGCCAGCGCGGCGGGGCGCCCCGCAGGTGCCAGGCGGCAGCCAGCCCGGCCACGAGCAGTGCGCATTCCACCGACAACTGGCCGGTCCATTTGATGCCTGGAGTAGGCCAGAGCGAGGAAAACGACAGAGAAACGTCGAGGATGAGCAGCGCAGCGCCGGCAAGAAGCCAGCTGGAGCGCGAGTATTGCTTGTTTGACACCCCTGTCACGTCCCCCTACGATAGCGTGAGCCCCTAGAGTTTCACGGATTCTCAACCCATACATGCTGAACTGGTTGACACGTCGCGTGCTGTCGGTTTGGCGGCGCGCGCAGGGGAAACCCTTCGTTACCCGCGCCGCGGCGGCGAAGCTGCCCACCGAGTACGGTGAGTTCGACATCGTCGTCTACGAAGACTCGGTGGATCCGCAGACGCACGTCGCGCTGGTTCACGGCGACCTTGGCAGCGGCGAGAACGTGATCGTTCGCGTGCACTCGTCGTGCGTCACCGGCGACATCTTCCACTCCGCGCGCTGCGACTGTGGACCGCAGCTCGACATGGCGATGCGGCGCATCGTCGGCGAAGGGCGCGGCGTCCTGCTGTATCTGAATCAGGAGGGGCGCGGCATCGGCCTCGCCAACAAGATTCGCGCGTACTCGCTGCAGGACGTCGGCTTCGATACCGTGGAGGCCAACGAGCGGCTCGGCTTTCCCGCCGACCGGCGCGAGTACGGCGTGAGTGTCCGGATGCTCCTTGATCTCGGCGTCCGTTCGATCCGTCTCCTCAGCAACAACCCGCTCAAGCTCGCCGGCGTCAGCGGCGACGGCCTGTCCGTGAGCGAGCGCATTCCGATCGAGATTCCGGCGTCGGACCTCACGCGCCGCTACCTCAAGACCAAGAAGGACAAGCTCGGTCACGAGCTGACGTCGGTCTAGAGTCCGCCGCCGTCGCGGGCAGTTCCGCACGGTTCTTCCTGCCTTCGCGCTCGGAATGTGCGCGGCGGTCCCTGAGCCGGCAAACCCCGGACGCGGCCAAGCTCAGCAGTGCTACTCTCGATCTTGGGCTCGAGAGCCCGGCACATGAGAGCACCGACCCGTCACGAAGAGCGCGATTCGAGAGCCGGCACCACGGCACGACTGGTGTTCGCGCTGCTGGCGGGGAACGTGTGCGCCACCCTCGCGGTGGCGGCGTTTCGTCCGTTCCCGGGCCAGAGCGGTTTCCTCGAGGACGGCGGCCACCTGAACATGGTGCTGACTGCCGGCACCTTGAGCCTCGTGTCGTCGGGCTTGCTGTTCATGCTCTCCGCGCTGCGCCGCGGGCACCCGGCGTGGTGGACGGTGGCCACCGTCGTCAGCGTCGCCCAGATCGGCCGGCTCGGGCCCGCGCTGGCCGCGATCAGCATGTGGCCCCAGGCTCAGGATGGCGGGCCGGGGGTCGCGGTCTGGGGATTCATCGCCGTGCCCATCTTCGCCGTGCTGGCCTCGATGGGGATCGTCGTGATGGTGCGCGAGAGGCGGCGGTCGCGGCGCCGCCGGCTCCGTCGTGCCGCCTGACGCGCGCCGCGTGTCACAATCCGGCCCGCCGATGGCCGGATACTCCGCGACGACCCTCGTCAAGAAACTTGGTCTTGCCCCCCGTCATGCCCTCCACGTCGTGGACGCGCCGGAGGGCTACCGGTCACTCCTGTCGCCCTTGCCCGAAGGCGTGGTCTTCGCGCCGCGGCTGTCGGCTTCCACCGATCTGACGCATCTCTTCGTCACCAGCCGCGCGCGGCTGCGCGCGGCGCTGCCGCCAATCCGGCGGAAGATGCGCGCCGACGCGGTGGTGTGGGTGTCGTGGCCGAAGAAGGCGTCGAAAGTGGCCACCGACGTCACCGAGGACGTGGTGCGGGAGGTGGCGCTGCCGCTCGGGCTCGTGGACGTGAAAGTGTGCGCCGTGGACGACGTGTGGTCGGGGCTGAAGCTGGTGGTGCGGAAAGAACTGCGGTGAGTGGGCAGCCCGCTACACCGGTCGTGCTGCGTGCCGCCGCGCGAGCCACACGACGTCGACGCCGAACGACCAGGCGAGCAGCCCGAGCGTGACCGCAGCGCCGGCCACGCTCAGCCAGCCCGGGACCACCGGCGCGACGATGACGCCCAGCGTCACGATCTGAACGACGCAGACCGTCTTGCGCCGCTGGCTGGGCGGGAGCGGCGCGGCGAGCCACCGCCAGACCCAACCCGCGGCCACGAACCCGTAGCGCATCAGGCCGCACGCCAGCACCCACGCTCCCGCGCGGTCCCAGCGCCACGCCAGAGCCGATAGGAGCAGAAGCAGCAGCGCGTCGGTCTCCATGTCGAAGCGGGCGCCGAAGGTGCTGGCCAGCGATGAGCGCCGCGCGATGGCGCCGTCCACGCCGTCGAGCACCGTCACGACGACGGTGAGCGCGGTGGCGGTCCACGCGAGCGCCGGAGAATAGGCCTCGCCGAGCATGGCCGCGACCAGCGCCACGAGCCCGAGCCGGATCGTCGTGATCAGATTGGCGCCGCCGAAATGGCGGAACGGATGGTGTGACTGCACCTGGCCGGCGGCTACGGCCACGGTGATGAGAAAGAGGCCGCCGGACTTGAGGACGAAGAGCGGCGAGAGGTCGAGCCACCACACGGCGAGCGCCGCGCCGGCCTGGGCAATCGCCATCCCCGCCGCCACCGCGGCGAGCACGCCTGTCCGCAAAGGAGGTGCCGGCAGGCGCCAGCCTAAGGGCTTGAACCGGAATAACGTTGTCACCTTGGCCGCCGATGCATCCCGCCGGGCTGCGTTGCTCGTCGCTTACATACTCCCGGTATGCGCGCTCCTCGCGCCTTGCCGGGCGGGCGCCTCGACGCCCAAGGCGACAACCTTATTCCGGTTCGAGCCCTAAGGCTGTCATCGTGCCGGGCCGCCACGCCACACCTGGCGGCTGCCCGGCGCGAGGATTGTAACTCGCCGTGAAAACACTCCAGAATGACGCGATGGCTCACGACGCGCGCGCGTTCTGGGTGGCCGCGCCCGGACGCGGCGAGATTCGCAGCGAGCCCCTGGCGCCGGCGGCCACCGGAGAGGTGCTGGTGCGCACGCTCTTCAGCGGCATCAGCCGCGGCACCGAAGCCCTGGTGTTTCGCGGCCGCGTGCCGCCCAGCGAGTTCGAGCGCATGCGCGCCCCGTTTCAGAGCGGGCGGTTCCCGGGTCCGGTGAAGTACGGCTACGCCAACGTGGGCGAGGTGGAAGAAGGGCCGGCCGACCTTCGCGGCCGGGTCGTGTTCACCCTCTTCCCGCACCAGACGCGCTACGTCGTGCCCGCCAGCGCCGTGCACGTGCTGCCCGGATCGACGCCGCCGGCCCGGGCCGTGCTCGCCGCCAATCTCGAGACAGCCATCAACGGGGTGTGGGACGCGCGCCCGCTCGTCGGCGACCGTGTCGCCGTAGTTGGCGGCGGCGTGGTCGGATGCCTGGTCGCGTGGCTGGTCGCGCGCATGCCCGGCTGCGACGTCGAGCTCATCGACCACAATCCGGCGCGCGCCGACGTCGCGCGGGCTCTGGGCGTGCGGTTCGCGAGTCCGGACACGGCGGCGCGCGAGTGCGACGTGGTGCTCCACGCCAGCGGCGCGCCCGAGGGGCTGACGCTGGCACTGCAGCTGGCGGCGTTCGAGGCCAGGGTCGTGGACTTGAGCTGGTACGGCGATCAGGTGGTGCCGCTCGCCCTGGGCCAGGCGTTCCACGCGCGGCGTCTCACCATCACCTCGTCCCAGGTGGGCCACGTGGCCGCGGCGCAGCGCGCGCGCTGGGACACGAGGCGGCGCATGCAGCTGGCGCTTCGCCTGCTCGAGAGCGCCACGCTCGACGTGCTCATCAACGGCGAAAACGATTTCGAGGCGCTGCCCGAGGTGATGGCGCGCCTGTCCACGTCTCCCGGCGACACGCTGTGTCAGCGCGTCCGTTACCTCCAGCCTCCCGTAGGACCGACCCAACATGTATAGCGTCTGCGTTCGCGACCATTTCATGATCGCCCACAGCTTCCGCGGCGCCGTGTTCGGCCCGGCGCAGCGTCTGCACGGTGCGACCTACGTCGTGGACGTGGAGTTCCGCCGCGCGGCGCTCGACGGCGACGGCATCGTCGTCGACATCGGGAAGGCCACGGACACGCTGAAGGCGGTGCTCGCCGGGTTGAACTTCCAGAACCTCGACGACGTGCCGGCGTTTACCGGCCGCAATACCACCACTGAATTCCTGGCGCGCATCATCTTCGACCGCATGCTGGAGGCGATCGATCGCGGCGACCTCGGGCCCACGGCCGGCGAGATCGACGCCGCACGCGTGACGCTCCACGAGTCGCATGTCGCCTGGGCGGCCTACGAGGGGCCGGTCCGGCGCCCATGAGCGCAGCGGCGAACCGCCGCCCATGACGGGCGATCGGGCAACCGTCAGCTTCGTCGTGCCGGGCTCGCTGGCGACGCTCACCGGCGGCTACGGCTACGACCGCGAAATCATCGCCGGCCTCGAGCGGCGGGGCTGGTTGGTGCGGGTTCACGAGCTGCCCGGCGACTATCCATTCCCGTCACCCGAGTCTCGCGCGGGCGCAGCGCGTGTGCTCGCGGCGTTGCCGGCCGGGGCCCGCGTGGTGGTAGACGGGCTGGCGTTGGGCGCCCTTCCCGCCGAAGCGGCCCGCGAGGCTGGCCGCCTGTCGCTGGTGGCGCTCGTCCACCATCCGCTGGCCGATGAGACCGGTTTGGCGGAGCCGGCGCGCACGGCGCTCTTCGAGAGCGAGCGGCGCGCGCTGCAGGCCGCGACGCGCGTGGTGGTGACGAGCCGCGCGACGGCGGCACGGCTCGGGGCGTTCGGCGTCGCGCCATCGTCGATCACCGTCATCGAGCCGGGTACCGAGCCCGCGCCGGCCGCACGCGGCTCGGGCAGCCCCACCGTGGCACTACTGTGCGTGGCCACGCTCGTGCCGCGCAAAGGGCACGACGTGCTGATTCGCGCGCTGGCGGCGCTCGCCAATCGGCCGTGGCATCTCACCTGCGCCGGCGGGCTCGACCGCGATCCGGCGTGGACCGCTTCGGTGCAGGATCTGATTCGCGTGTCGGGGCTCGAGCCGCGCGTCTCGCTCGCCGGCGAGCTGGGACGCAGCGCGCTCGACGCGCGCTACGACGCCGCCGATGTCTTCGTGCTGCCGACGTGGTACGAAGGCTACGGGATGGCGGTGGCCGAGGCGCTGGCCCGCGGCCTGCCGGTGGTGAGTTCGGCCACCGGCGCGATTGGCGATCTGGTGGGCCCCGATGCCGGGCGTCTGGTGCCGCCAGGCGACGCCGAGGCGCTCACGGAGGCGCTGCGGTCGGTCATCGACGATGCGGCGCTGCGCGCCCGATGGTCGGAAGGTGCCCGTCGTGTGCGAGCGAAGCTGCCCAGCTGGGACGATGCCGCGGGGCTGATGGCGCGTACCATCGAGGGCATCGATGGGTGACTTCACGCCCGAATGGCTGGCGCTGCGCGAGCCGGCGGACGCGGCCGCGCGATCCGAGCGCCTGCTGCAGGCCGTCGCCGCCCGCTTCACGCTCGAGACGAACCTCACCGTCCTCGACATCGGCGCTGGTACCGGCGCCAACGCCCGCTATCTCGCCGAACGCCTGCACCCGCAGCAGCAGTGGCTGCTCGTCGATCACGACCCGGCGCTGCTCATCGACGCCTCGCAGCGCATGCGGGCCTGGGGCGAGGCGCGTGGCCTCGGCGTCTCGCGCGATGAAAGCACGTGGCGCGTCGAAGGTGAAGGCCTCGCGGTCACGTTCACGACCCGGCTGGCCGATGTCGCGGATCCGTCCGCGTGTTCGGATCTGTTTCTCGACCGCCGGCTCGTGACGGCGTCGGCGCTGCTCGATCTGGTGTCGGCACCGTGGGTCGAGGCGCTGGCGAGCGAGTGCCGTCGGGCCGGCGCCGCGGGGCTGTTCGCGCTGAGCTACGACGGCCGCTTCCACTGCCTGCCCGAAGAGCCAGGCGATGACGAGATCCGGCAGCTGGTCAACGAACACCAGCACGGCGACAAGGGTTTCGGGCCGGCGCTCGGCCCGTCGGCGCCGGCGGTGGCCGCCCAGTGTTTCGCCGCCTGTGGTTACGCGGTCGAGCGCGAGGCGAGCGACTGGCACCTGGAACCCGACGCCATCGACCTGCAGCGCCAGATGATCGAAGGCTGGTCCCGCGCCGCCGTGCAGGTAGCGCCCGATCGCTCCGCGTTCATCCGCGAGTGGACCGACCGCCGCCTCGCGCACGTCTTCGAAGGCCACTCGAGGCTGGTCGTCGGACACGAGGACCTCGCCGTGTGGCTTCCTGGCGGCGCGTGATGCTTCCGCTGCTGGTCCGCCACATGAGGCGGGTAAGGCGGGTAGGGCGGCAGCGCCGGCCCCACCAGCCTTACCCGCCCTAGATGACCCGCTCGATGCCAGCGTGAGGCGCTTCCACGCGGGTCGCGCCTGAGAGGTCGCAGTCGAACAGGACGTCGCCGCCCATGCGGAACACGCGGTAGGCGGGGCGCTGGCAGTCGCTCAGCACGTCTTTGGGCTCGAGGCGGATTGCGGGTTTGCCGCTGCCGACGATGAGCGGCGCCACGGCCATCTGCAGGCGGTCGAGGAGCCCGGCTTCGAGGAACGCCGACACCGTGACGCCGCCACCTTCGACGAACACACGATGGCAGCCGCGCGCGTGCAGCGCATCGAGCAGCACGGCCACCGGCGAGGTGTCGCCGACGCCGGCCAGCGGCAGGATGTCGGCCGCGCCGAAGCGCGACTCTCCGTCGGTCAGATGGGCGTCGACGCAGGCGTAGAGCGTCGGTGTCTCGGCGTCGGAGAAGATCCGGTAGTGCTCGTCCAGGCGGTGACCTGGATCGAAGACGACCCGGAGCGGGTTGGGCCCCGACACCTGACGCGTCGTGAGCAGCGGATCGTCGGCGGCCACGGTGCCGGCGCCCACCACCACCGCGTCGCACAGCGCGCGCATGCGGTGCAGGTGCAGGATGTTCTCCGGACCGGTGACGAACTGCGAGTCGCCGGCGCGCGTGGCGATGAACCCGTCGAGGCTCTGCCCGAGATGGCCCACCGTGATCGGATTGGTGCTCGTGGCGCCGCAGATTGGTAGATAGAGGTCGATGAACGCGTGCTGCGGGTGATCCGGTGGCAGCAGCAGCGTCCATCCACGGCTGGGGTGCCAGGCGAGCAGCGCCGACGGATCGTCGGACCGTACCGGTGCGAGCCGGAGGTCATCGCCTACACTGAACGTGGCGGGGCGCGCCGCGGCCGTAATCGTCCCGGACGCGCCGGCCGCCGCCAGCACCAGGCTCCAGGCGGCGTCCGCGCCGACAACCACCCCTGCGGCGCCGCCCGTGCGAGGTTGCATGCTCGAATTCGATTATAGCGGCGAGGCTTCGCCTCCTTCTCACGCGTGCATAGGCTCCGCCTCGCCGTTCAGTGTCTGCTTGCCCGCCCTTCGGGCGGGCGAGGGCGTCGGTGGCGACCGCGCATGAGCCGGGCCGGCCGCGCCTTCGGCATCGCCCGATCGCTGCTCGTCTATCACGCGATTCCGCTGCGCCAGCGGCGCATGCAGCGGCTCTACCGCCAGTTCGTGCGGCCGGGCGATCTCGTCTTCGACATCGGCGCGCACGTCGGCAACCGGGTGCGTGCCTTCGCGGCCATCGGCTGCCGCGTCATTGCGCTCGAGCCGCAACCGGACTTCGCCCGGCTGCTGCGCACGCTCTTCGGACGGTCGACGCGGATCGAAGTGGTCGAGGCGGCGGTCACCGGCGCCGACGGCGCGGAGTGGCTGTCGGTGAGCGAGCGGAACCCGACGGTGTCGACGACCGCGGCGTCGTGGCGCGAGGCGCGCGCGCGCGAACCGGGCTTCGGCGGCGTCCAGTGGAATCAACGCATTCGCGTCCGCGCCGTCACCACCGACGCGCTGATCGCGCAATACGGCGTGCCCGCGTTCATCAAGATCGACGTCGAAGGTGGCGAGCCCGCGGTCCTCGACGGGTTGAGTCGGCCGGTGCCGGCGCTGTCGTTCGAGTACATCCCCGGTGCGATCGACGAAGTCCGCGCGTGCGTGGATCGAATGGCGAAGCTGGCCGGGACGTCGTCCCGTTACGAGTTCAACTGGTCGGTGGGGGAGAGCTACGAACTGGCGTCGGCGGAGTGGCTCGACGCGGCCGGGCTGGTCGCGGCCCTGGGCGCCCTTGATGCCGGGGCGCGCTCTGGGGATGTGTACGCGCGGCTCCGAAATTGACGTGGGGGGCCGTTTAGTACGTGGGGGCCGGCTTCAGCCGGCCCTGATCGGGCCACCTGAAGGTGGCCCCCACGTCTGCCCCTATTTTCCGGCGGGCGGTGCGGCCGGCGTTCCCGCAGCGCCGGCGGGCGAGCCGGCGAACAGGCGCTTCCCGTCCGGGAACGTGATGCTGAAGGCGTTGGCGGTCGGCGTGCCGTTGCGCGCCTGCCAGCCGTCGATGATGAGCACCGTGCCAGCCGGGAGGTCTTCCTTCCGCCAACCCTGGCGATAGAGGCTGTTCACCGCCGACGTTTCGAAGGCCCAGTTCACGACCTTGCCGTCGGCGCCGGTCACGTCGACGTAGATCCAGGCGTGCGGGTTCGACCACCGCATCGTCGTGACCTTGCCCGTGACCTTCACCGGCTTGTTCTCGTCGAACTCGGCAGCGAACGAGTGGTGAGCGAGGAGACGCGGACCGGCCTGAAGGCCGGCGGCTACGAGCGCCGCTGCGACGGCCGTGCGGAAGGGACTGATCGTCATGGCTGCTTCTTCGCGGCCGCGCGGGCCGCGTCGCGGATGTCCTTCAGATGCTTCAGGTCCTGGTCGTCTTCGAGACACGCCACCTCGAGCAGTTCGCTGTTCAAGCGACGGAGCGGCATCGCCAGCGTCCACGGCCGGGTATAGGCGCCGGGGTCGGTGACCGTCGCTTCGTATCGAAGGTTGTTGCCGTCCACCGGGATGAACCGTTCGACCACCTGCTCCTGGTGTGTGACGACGCCGCCCAGTTCGTCGAGCCAGGTCTTGCCGTTGAGATTCCTGGTCTCGATCACGAGCGTGTCGCCCTCCCAGCGGCCGACGGAATCACCCTGCCACAGCCGGATCGAATCGGGGAGGTGCGCGCGGCCGTCGAGCGGGACCTGCCGCCAGGACATGCGTTCGTACAACAGCACGACATAGCCCGGCGGCTGCAGGATCTGGAACGGCGACGGCACGTAGGTGGACCGGGGCACCCCGGCGACGAAGCAGTGCGCCGTGGGATCGTCGTAGCCGCGCTCGGGTGCCCGGCGGGCTTCGTTCTCGGCGCGCGCCCAGGCTTGCGTCGGCAGCAGGCCATCCGGGGGATCGACGACCACGCCGCGGCCGCCCGGCGTGAGCGCGGTGGCCGCGCGCTTCTCGAGCCCCTGGTTGGCGCCGCCGCCATCGGCCTGGTACACACCCGAGATGTCGGGCTTGCCGTCGGCCATGCGCTTGATTGGAGGGGGCGATGCGCTCTGGGCGAGCGCGGGTGCAACGCCCGCCGCGAGGGCGAGCGCGACCGCGAAGACTCTCGACATCATTTCCTGGGATACCACGTGCGCGGATCGCGCTCGAACAGACCCTTGGCCTCTTCGGCCTC
>DATMDI010000131.1:0-8826 GCA_035557875.1 Vicinamibacterales bacterium | reverse complement strand
CTGTTGGCGGCTTCGAGCGCGGACCGTTGCTCGGCTTCGGTCTTGGCCCGCTGATCCTTCTGGTCTTCCATCCGGATCTCTTCGTCCAGCGTATGGCGCAGTTCGTTCGAGGCCTTCTTGAACTCGCCGATGCTCTTGCCGAGCGAGCGTCCGAGTTCAGGCAGCTTCCGTGGCCCGAAGATGATCAGCGCGATCACCAGGATGATGACTAGTTCGGGCATTCCGATGTTCCACATGACTACTGAGCTCCTGACCTCGGCCGGGCCCATCCGCCTGGGCTTCGCCGACCGGGAAATTCCTTGCAAGTACTTCACTGGATTATAGAAATCCGGTCTGGACGGGGTCAAGGTAAGCGTTGTACATTGAGTGATATGGTCCGTTACCGGTCTTTGTCGACGCTGGCGGGTGTGGTGATCGTGTGCGCGGTGCTGGGCGGCGTGCTGGGACGCAGCTCGGTCGTGGCGCAGGATCAGGTAGCCGAACAGTACAAGGTTTTCACCGCGGCGCTGAACGCGGTGGAGTCGGTGTATGTCGGCGAGGTCCAGTCGGATCGGCTGGTTTACGGGGCCATCTCCGGGATGCTCCAGACGCTCGACCCGCATTCGAGCTTCATGGACCCGAAGAGCTACGCGCAGATGCGCGAGCGCCAGGAAGGCCGCTACTACGGCCTGGGCATTTCCATTCAGATTGTCGGCGGCGACGTCACCGTGGTGAACGTGTTCGAGGGCTCGCCGGCCTACCAGCGCGGCATGCGCCGTGGCGACGTCATCGCGAAGATCGAGAACGACGACACCAAAGGGTGGACGAGTGACCAGGCGGTCGGCAAGCTCCGCGGGCCGCGCGGCACGTCGGTGTCGGTCGCGCTGCGCCGGAGCGGCTACGACAAGCTGATCGATCTGAAGGTGCTGCGCGACGAGATTCATCTGCCCACCGTGCCGGCGGTGTTCATGCTTGACGCCACGACTGGTTACGTGCGCGTCACCGACTTCGGTGAAAACACCGACCAGGAGCTCGGCGCGGCGCTCTCCACGCTCACGAAGCGTGGAATGAAGCGGCTGGTGTTCGATCTGCGGAACAATCCCGGTGGCGCGCTCGATCAGGCCATCAAGGTGTCCAACCGCTTCCTGCCGCGCGGCGACATGGTCGTCTACACGCGCGGCCGCGTGCAGAACTCGGATCAGGACTATCGCGCCACGGAACAGAGCGAGTACCTGCGCGTGCCGATGGTGACGCTGGTCAACCGGAGCAGCGCCAGCGCCTCGGAAATCGTGTCAGGCGCGCTGCAGGATCACGATCGCTCGCTCGTGGTCGGCGAAACCACGTTCGGCAAGGCGCTCGTGCAGTCGGTCTATCGCGTGGCGCAGAGCGCGGGCGCGGCCATCACGACGGCGCGCTACTACACGCCGAGCGGCCGGCTCATTCAGCGGCCGTGGGACGGCACGTTCGACGAGTACCTCACCTACACGCTGCGCGAGCAGGACACCAACCGGGTCCACAAGACGGAGGACCTGAAGTACACCGACGGCGGCCGCAAGGTGTATAGCGGCGGCGGCATCGAGCCCGACCGGCGATTCGACGGGCCGGTGCAGGGCTTCAACCCGACCAAGTTCGGCCGGTCGCTCTATGCCCGCAACATTTTCGACTCGTTCGCACAGCGCTTCTCGCGCAAGGGCGACACGCGCATCGGCGCCGCTCTGTCCGGCGCGCGAGAGCTCACTCCCGACTTCGTCGTGAGCGACGAGATGGTGGCCGAGTTCAAGGAACACGTGACGAAGACCGGCCTCAAGGTCGACGAGGCCGCCTGGCAGCAGGACCTCGCCTTCATCAAGGCGATGATGCGGTTCGAGATCGACACGGACCTTTTCGGCATCGCCGTCGCGTCCGAGAATCTGGCCAAAGCCGACCCGCAGCTGCAGTTCTCGCTGGGTCTCTTCAGCGAGGCCGAGCAGCTGCTCCAGCTGGGCCGGCGTAACCAGTCCACCCGCGCCGCGGCCCGCTAGCACCCGCGCGATAGCGCAGGGGCCGCCTTCAGGCGGCCCAGGGCCGGCTAAAGCCGGCTCCCACGTCTGGGGCGGTATCCCCAAAATGTTGTGGTGTCACTTAGCCCTTGCCCCAAGGGCTAGGCATTGTTACACTGGCGCCCGTTTCCAACCGGACCGTCAGGATCAATCCGCATGCGCCTCGAACGTCTTGAGATTTCAGGGTTTAAGTCCTTCTCGGACCGCGCCGAACTGGCCTTCGACGAAGGTGTCACCGCCATCGTCGGTCCAAACGGCTGCGGCAAGAGCAATGTCGCCGACGCGATCACCTGGGTGCTGGGCGAGCAGAGCGCCAAGAGCCTGCGCGGCGACAAGATGGAGGACGTCATCTTCTCGGGCAGCGACGCCCGCAAGCCCGGGGGCGCGGCCGAAGTGCGCCTGCGCCTGAGCGGACTGCCGGTTCCGCCCACGCCGCAGCCCGACACGCCGGCCCATTCGGCCGCCACCGAGCCCTTCCGGATCGATGCGCCGGATTCGGTGCCGGGCCACGAGGGGAACGGCTACGCCAACGGGCACGGCAACGGCAACGGCGCCGGACATGCCGACCTCGAGCCCGGCGACCGTCACGCCGGAGCGGCGCCGCCGGTGCTCGTGGGCCCGATGCTGGGCGCAGATGCGCTCGAGGACTTTGCTCGTATCTTCACGCGCGACGTCGAGGTGACGCGCCGCCTGTACCGCTCCGGCGACAGCGAATACCTGATCGACGGCGAAGTGGTCCGGCTTCGTGACGTGCACGAACTGCTGATGGACACCGGCCTCGGTGCCAAGGCCTACTCGATCATCGAGCAGGGCAAGATCGGCATGATCCTGAGCACGCGGCCGGCCGATCGCCGGCAACTGATCGAGGAAGCCGCGGGCATCACCAAGTACAAGTCGCGCCGCCGTTCCGCCGAGCTCAAGCTCGAGGCCGCGCAGCAGAACCTCACGCGCATCGACGACATCGTCTTCGAGGTGGAGAAGCAGCGCGGCACCCTCAAGCGCCAGGCCGCCAAGGCCCGTCGATACAAGCGGCTGCGAGACGAGCTCCGGCGCTGGGAGAAAGTGCTCTTCGCGCGGCGGTACCGCGATCTGGCGTCGTCGATCGAGGGGACGCGGGCGCGGCTCACCGAGGCGCGCGAGCGGGAGACCGCTTCGGCGGCCCGCCTCGCCGAGCTCGAGTCGGACCTGGCGCGCCTGCGAATCGAACTGGCCGAAGCCGACCAGCGCGCGTCGAGCCTGCGCGAAGACGCACACGCGCGCGAGCTCGACGTGACCGCCCGGCAGCATCAGCAGGAGTTCAGCCGCCAGCAAGCCGAGGGGCTCGCCGCGCGCGCCACCGAGATCGAGGACGAGATCCGCGACCTCGAGGCCCGTCGCGAGCCTGCGCGCGCCGCCCTCGACTCACGCCGCGCTGCGGCGGGCGCCGCCGCACGCGACCGGGACGAAGCCGCCGCGCGGCTCGCCGCGGCGACGCAGCAGCACGCCGACGCGCAGCGCGGCATCGAGGTGCTCGATTTCGACGTGGACGCGGCACGCAGCGACGTCTACGCGCACGCCAACACCGGCACCGCGCTCCGGCACGCCATTCAGCACGCCGCCGACCAGATCGACCGAGTCGGAGTGACGCTGTCGAAGCTCGACGTCGAGCGCGACGACTTGCGGCGCGAGAACGAGGCCCTGGAAGCCGAGCGGGCCCAGGCCGACAGCCAGGCCACCCAGACGCGCGCCGCGCTGGCGCGCGTCGCCGACGCCCGGCGCACGCTCGAGCACGAGCTTGCGAGCCGGCGCGCCGAGCACGAGGGGCGCGTGCGCGACATCCGCGCGCGCGAGCAGGAGGCGGCTGCTGCCGAAGCGCGGCTGGCCTCGCTGCAGGAACTGGCGTCCAACCACGCCGACTTTGGCGACGCGGCGCGGGCCGTGCTGGCGCAGGCGGATGCGTCCATCAGCCCGCGCGGCGCGGTGGCCGACTATCTCGACGTCGATCGCCGCTACGAGCGCGCGGTGGAAGCCTGCCTCGGCGACCTGCTGCAGTACATCCTGGTGGACGGCCACGAACAGGCGGCGGCCGGCCTGTCGCTGGTGCGCGCCGGCGCCGCGGGCCGCTGCGGCTTCGTGGTCGCGGGCGGCGTGGTGGCCGACGCCGCCGCACCGGTCTGGTCGCACGTGCCGGGCGTGATCGCGGTGAGCGACGCGGTCCGGATCTCCGGTCCCTACGCCGCCGCGCTGCGCGTGGTGCTGACCGAGTCGTACATCGCCGAGACGTTCGAGCAGGCGGTGGCTTTTGCGCGCGTCAGCGATGCGCCGGTAGCAACGCTCGAGGGCGACGTGCTGCGCGGAGCGCACCTGGTGTCGGGCGGCGCGCGCGTCGAGGCGCGCGGCATCCTGGCCACGCGGCGGGAGATCAAGGAACTGGGGGAGCGCACTCACGCCGAGCGCGAGATGCTGGTTCGCGCCGCGGACGAGATCGTCAGGCTCGAGGCGTCGATTACGGCGGCGGCCGGTTCGCTGGCCGCGCTGCAGGGCGAGCAGCACGAGCGCGAGAAGGCGCTCGTCGGCTTCGATGCCCAGCTGGCGCGCACGGCCGACGAGACGGTCCGCCAGGCGCGCAAGGCCGACATGATCGCGCTGGAGCGGCGGCGCGCCGAAGAGGAGCGCGAGGGCGCGGAGCGCCGGCGCACCGAGGCCGAAGAGAACACGGTTCGCCTGCAGCAGATCCAGCGCGAGGCGGAGGAGCGGCTGGCGGAGGCGCAGCGAAAGCTCGCCGAGGCGCGCGACGGGGTGGCGGTGCTGGCCACCGGGCTCGCCGAAGCCAGCGGGGTGAATGCCGCGTTGGTCGAGCGAGCCTCAGCGCTGGCCGCCGAGGTCGAGCGGCTCGAGGAGAGCGCGCGCGAGCTCGAGCAGCGCGTCGAGACCCGCCGGAGCGACCTCGCCGGTACGAGAAACCGCCGCGAGCTCCTGCTGTCTGCCATCGAGGAAGGGACCCGGGCTCTCGACGCCGACATCCAGACGTTGACCGCCCTTCGGGACGACGTCGTGCGCGCCGACGAGACAGCCACCGCGCAGCGAAGCAAGGTCGACGCGAAGGATGGCGAGATTCGCGGGGCGCGCCAGGCGCTGGAGGGGATCCGCACCGAGGCGAACGAGCTCGACGTGGCCCGCGCCACCGCGGAGAGCGACCTGACGCACCTGGCGCAGCTGTGCGTGGATACGGTGCAGGCCACGCTGGACGACGTGCTCGCGGACGTCGAGGCGCTCGAGCAGGCCGGAGAGGCCGTGCCCGACGCGGCGGCGATCTCGGCCGAGGAGCCCGACCTCGAGGCCGACGACGTCGAGCCCGGGACCGTCGCAGCGGCGCAGCCGGAGCCGGCGCCGCTGGCGGCCGCGCCGCCGGCCGCGATGACCGCCGAGGAAGCGATCACCCGGCTGCGCGACAAGATCGACCGGCTCGGGCCGGTGAACATGATGGCGATCGAGCAGTTCGACGAGCTCGAGACGCGCCACGTCTTCCTGACCACGCAGCGGAAGGATCTGGTCGAGTCGATTGCGCTGACGACCGAGGCGATCACGCGGATCGACGAAACCACGTCGGCGCGCTTCACCGAAGCTTTCACCGCCATCCAGCAGAACTTCCAGGGCACCTTCGGTACGCTTTTCGGCGGCGGCCGCGCCGGGCTGACGCTGCTCGACGAGAACGATCCGCTGGAAAGCGGCATCGACATCGCTGCCTCGCCGCCCGGCAAGCGGTTGCAGAGCGTGCAGCTGCTCTCGGGCGGTGAGAAGGCGCTCACGGCCATCGCGCTGATGTTCGCGATCTTCAAGTACAAGCCGAGCCCGTTCTGCCTGCTCGACGAGATCGACGCCCCGCTCGACGACGCCAACGTCGGCCGCTTCGTCGAGATGCTGCGAGGCATGCTCGATCGCACGCAGTTCATCCTCATCACGCACAACCGCCGGACGATGGAAATCGCCAACCGGCTCTACGGCGTGACGATGGAGGAGCCTGGGGTTTCCAAGCTGATTTCCGTCCAGCTGCACTGAATGGCCTCCGCCCCTGAACCTGGGAGGGGCCGCGTTCGTCCTGTTCAGTGTCAGGAGAACCTGTGATGGCCACCCGTCTGTTCCGAGCTTTGTTCGTCGCCGTCGCCGTCGGCGCGCTCCCGCTGCTCGCGGGCTGCGACATCCGGGTCAACGAAGGTGGCGGCCTCTCGCTCGGGGTGTCCCGCGGGCGCGCCAGCGACGAATGGACGCGGACCTACACGGTCGGCAAGGCCGGCCGGTTCGAAATCGCCAATGAAAACGGTGCCATCGAGGTGCGTGGCACCACCGGGCCCCAGATCACGGTGAAAGCGTTCCGCGAGGTCACCGCCCGCAGCGACGAAGAGGCGCGCGAGCGCCTCCAGAAGCTGGAAATGCGCGAGGAGGTGGCCCCGGACCGGGTGTCGGTCCGCGCCGAGACCAACGAGCCGGGCGCGTTCGGCTTCAATCGCGGCGTCTCCGTCCGCTACGAGGTGGAGTTGCCGCCCGGACTCACCGTCGCCTTCAAGACCCAGAACGGGGCGGTTCGTCTCAACGACCTCGAGGGCAAGATCACCGCGGGCGTGACCAACGGGACCGTGACCGGACGGGAGGTGTCGGGGTCGGTGCTGGCCACGAGCGTCAACGGCAGCGTGCAGATGGACCTGGCGGCGGTGAGTGGCGACGTCCGCCTCACGACCGTCAACGGCGCCGTCCGCCTCGAGATCCCATCGACCCTGGACGTCGATCTCGATGCCACGACGGTCAACGGTGGCGTCTCGGTCGATGAACGGCTCGGCCTGGCGAATGTCTCGAGCAACCGCGGCGGATTCGGGCCCACGACGAACATCAGCGGTCGCCTCAACAAGGGTGGTCCGCACGTCACGCTGCAGACCACCAACGGTGGCATCCGCGTGGCGCCGCGCGGCAGCGGCGATGCGGACGAGGAGCCAGGCCGGCCCGGGCGCCGCGGGCGCCGCGGCCCCACACCCGCCGAGTTCTGACGGCTCGGTGGCGAACGAAGACAAGGCGACGCTGTACCACCGGCTGCAGCGCCGCGCTTCTCTCGCCGCCACTTCGGTCGGGGTTCTGTTTCTCGTCCTCCTGGTCGTCAGCGGCGCCGGCAGCACGCTGGTCGGGATGCTGGAATCCACCCTCGGGCTTTCGCGGCTCGCGGTGGCTGCGGCCTTTGCCACGGTCGTCCTCGCCCTTCACGAACTGCTGGCGCTCCCGTTCACGTATTACCGCGGCGTCACGCTCGAGCGGCGCTACGGACTGTCGTCGGAGAGCGGCGCGCACTGGTGGCTGACCCACCTCAAGGCGATGGTGGTCGGCGGCGTGTTGACCGTAGCGGCGGCGTTGCTGGTGTCGGCGCTGATTGCGGTGAGCCCGGAGCGGTGGTGGCTCGCGGCGTCCGTGCTGTTTGCCGCGCTGCTCGTCGCGATGGTCTGGGCCGCGCCGGTGTGGCTGTTTCCGATCTTCTACGACTTCCGGCCGCTCGACCGTCCGGCGCTCACGGCGCGGCTCGTCGCGCTGGCGCGGCAGGCGGGGGCGTCGGTGAGCGGCGTCTTCGAGTGGCGCCTTGGTGACCGTACCCGCAAGGCCAACGCCGCGCTCGTCGGCATCGGTCGCACCCGCCGCATCCTGCTGTCGGACACGCTGCTCGAGACCCACTCCGACGACGAGATCGAAGTGATCCTCGCGCACGAGTTGGCGCACCACGTGCACGGCGATCTCTGGTCGGGGCTCGCGCTGCAGGCGCTCATCGTAACCGCCGGCCTCTATGCCGCCCACCGCGCGCTCGAGGGGCTCGCGGGCCCGCTCGGCCTGCGCGGTCCGGCCGACGTGGCCGGCCTGCCGATCGTCGCACTCGCGACCGGGGCGGTGTCGCTGGCCGTCACGCCGCTGGCCAACGCGTTGTCGCGAGCGCACGAGCGGCGCGCCGATCGCTTCGCCATCGACCTGACGCGGAACGCCGCCGCTTTCATGAGCGCCCTCCGCCGCCTGTCGGCGCAGAACCTCGCCGAGGAGAGGCCGCCGGCCTGGGTCGAGGCGATCTTCCACTCGCACCCGTCCACGGCTCGGCGGCTCGAGTCGGCGCGCCGGCACGGCGGGGCTGAAGCCCCGCCCCACGTGGGGCGCGGGACGTAGGGCGCGGCTTCAGCCGCGCCATTCGGCGGGCCTGAAGGCCCGCCCTACGCTTCGACCAGCGGGGGCCGGCGCTGGCCGAAGCCGGTGGCCTGCTCGAAGGCGTGCCCGGTCTGCAGCACGGTCCAGTCATCCCGCAAGCGGCCCACGATCTGCAGGCCGACCGGCAGCCCATCGGCGGTGAAACCAGCCGGCACCGAGAGCGCCGGGCCGAACGTCGCGCTGATCCAGTACGCCGTCCGCATCCAGGCGACGTAGTGCTCCATCGGCACACCCTCGACCGACGCCGGCCAGGCGAGGTCCGCGTCGAACGGCGGCACCTGGTTCACGGCGCAGAGCAGCACGTCGTGATGGTCGAAGAACCGCCGTACGCGTTCCAACAGCTGGCCGTGGCGCATCATCGCCGCGGCGACGTCAGCGCCGCGCAGCGCGGCCCCGGCCGCGATTTCCTCGACGAGCTCGGGCTTCATCAGCGCGCGCTGGCTGGAGAGCAGCGGCCCATACACGGCCGCGGTGCGCCAGCGGCGAATGGTGAGGAAGATGTCGTCGGCGGCAGTCAGGTCGGGACAGATGTCCTCGACGACGCAGCCGAGCGCCTCGAACGTGGCTCGTTGGGAGTCGAGCACGGCCCGCACGCGCGCGTCGA
>DATMDI010000130.1:0-5194 GCA_035557875.1 Vicinamibacterales bacterium | reverse complement strand
CGCGCACGGCGATGAGCCGCTCGATGAGAGCAGTCCGCCCGGCGAAGACTTTCTGGCGCGATTGTGCGTGGACTGGCAGGCTGCGGCCGATCCGGTCATCGACCTCGGGTGCCGGCTCGTCGTGTTGCGCCCCGGCGTCGTGCTCGCACGCGAGGGCGGCGCGCTGCCGAAGATGATGCTGCCCTTCCACTTCTTCGCCGGCGGACCGCTCGGATCCGGCCGTCAAGTGATGTCCTGGATTCACCGCGACGACTGGATCGCGATGGTCCGGTGGGCACTCGCAAACAGCAGCGTCAGCGGTCCGGTGAACATGACCGCACCACAGCCGGTGACCAATCGCGAGATGGCGGACGCGATCGGCCGCGCACTGCGGCGGCCGTCGATTCTCCCTGCCCCGGCGTTCGCACTGCGGCTCGCCCTCGGCGAGATGGCCGACGCGATGATCCTCAACGGGCAGCGCGTGCTGCCCGCGCTGGCGCAGAGCCGCGGGTTCAAGTTTCGATACGAGACCATCGACGACGCGCTGGGGGCGATCTACCAGGGCTCGGGGCTCAGGGCTTAGGGCTCAAGGCCTGGACGCTCATAAGATCACTCGGACTGTACGCTTGTTTTCAAGCGTACTCGTCGAGCGCCAGCAAGCAGTCCATGCCTTGAGCCTTGAGCCCTGAGCCCTGAGCCTTGAGCCTTGAGCCCTGAGCCCCCCTACAGCGGCGCCGGCTTGCCCACCAGATACATGGCGCCGGTGGGGGCGGGCACGCCGCCCGCGGGTTCGAGCGTCACGGCGACGGCGGTCGGCGGCAGGATGTCGACGGGCGTCTCGTAGTACACCGAACCGCCGCCGGAGGCATCCGGCGTCAGCAGCCCCGCGCTCACCGGAGCCTGCGCGGTCACCACCCACACCTGATACACGCGGCCCGCCGGCAGGGGCGGCAGGTTGGCCACCGTGAAGACCATGCCGCGCTGGCGGCTCCACAGCGCGCGCGCCCGCGCGCTGGCGGCCACCGGCTGGCCCGCGAGATCGATCCGTGCCACGTCGGGCGCCGCAAACACGCCCATGGCGGCCTGCGCACGGAACGCAACGGTGCGCGCCTCGGCCGTGAGCCGATCGGCCGCCGCCGCTCGCGCCTGGGCGTTGCGCAGCTGCGCCTCGAGGTTCGACACGCGCGCCTGCATCCGCTGCGCGTAGGCGAAGAGCCCGGCGCCGATCACGAGCATCGCCGCCACCGACAGCCACCATGGCGGCGCACGCCGTTCGCGCCGCACCAGGCTGGCGGGCGGGCCGGGCGCCGCGCCGGCGATCTCACGCAGGATCCGCGCGCGCAGCGATGGCGGCGGCGAAACCTGCGGCACGGCGTGGGGCAGACTCGCGGCCGCCCGCCGCATCTCGCGCACTTCGGCGGCGCACTCGGCACATCCGGCGAGGTGGGTCTCGAATGCCGCGCGCTCGTCCGGGTCGAGCACGCCGAGCGCGTAGGCGGCGGCGTCGTGCCTGAGCTCGTCGTGGGCCGGAGTCACGGCTGCGCCTCCACCAGCGCGTCGCGCAGCTTCAACAATCCGAGCCGCATGCGCGTCTTCACGGTGCCCAGGGGCTGCTCGAGGCGCTCGGCGATCTCGCGCTGGCTGAGGCCCTCGAAGTACGCCAACTCGATCGCCACCCGCTGCAGGAAGGGCAGCGCCTCGAGCGCGCGCCGCACACGTTGCCCGCGCTCGGCCGCCATCATCTCGGACGCCACGTCGGGCTCGGTCGCCGGCAGTTGCTGCAGCGTCAGGCCGCCGTCGTCCTGCACGCGCCCCTCGGGGCGAACCCGCCTGGCCCGGAAGCGATCGATCGCCCGGGTACGGGCGATCACCAGCAGCCAGGCAGCGACGGTGCCCCGCGATTCGTCGTACTGGCCGGCCCGGCGCCACGCCTGCGCGAACACATCCTGCGTGACTTCCTCGGCGTCGCTCTCGTCGCCGAGGATGCGCAGGGCGAGCGAAAAGACGGCCCGGCCGTGCCGGTCGTACAGCGTCCCCAGACCGCCCGAATCACGGTCGACGACCCGACGCAGCGCGCGCTGGTCCTCGGCTTGCGACTCGGCCGACCGTCCAGGAAAGCCCACGACGGCGGCAAACAGCCAGATCACTGCCGGATCCCCATGGTCCAGTAGGAACTACGGCGCGGCGCGACGAATGGATGTCACGGGCCGGTGTCAGACGATCGGCGGTCCGCCAGCCCGGAAGTCGCCGCCCAGGACAGCCGCCGAATCGGCTCCCAGCCAGCCGTCGAGGACTTTGGCGTACACGGAACGGAAATCGGTCTCGAAACGGACGTCGCCGCCGTTGTTCTCGAGCGTCGGATTGGACGGCGCCGGGTCGAGCGAGGCCGCAGTGCCGTAGATGCCGCCGCGCACGGCGCCGCCGATGGCCATCATCACCGCCGCGGCGCCGTGGTCGGTGCCGCCGCTGCCGTTCTCGCTGATGCGTCGGCCGAACTCGGAGAACTGCAGCACCAGCGTGTCGTTCAGCAGCCCCTGGTTGCGCAGGTCGTTGTAGAACGCCAGCAGGCCGTCGCCGAACGTGCCCATCAGGTTGGCGTAGGCGCCGCCACCGGCGGCGCCCTGACCCGCGTGCGTGTCGTAGCCTCCGGTCTGCACCCAGAAGACCCGCGTGCCGACGCCGCGCACCATCGCCCCCGCTACCGTGCGCAAGGCCAGAGCGAAGCCGTTGTTCGGATAGGCCACGCTACCGGTGTACGTCGCCACGGTCGCCACCCGATTGAGGGTGGCAAAGGCCGCCTGCGCGCTGCGGTTCACGAACGCCAGTTGCGGGCGTTCCCCGGGCAGGTGCGACGCGATCGCGGTGGCGGCGACGCGCTCGCGTGCAGCCTCGGCGCCGGCGTTGGGGCTGAGAAACGCGTAGGTGCCGGCGTCCGGAATCGCCGCGACGTTCACCTCGCGCGAGACGAGCGCCCGTGGCAAGTCCCGGGTGGCGGACCAGCCGATCAGCGGATCCTCCGGCAGCCGCTCGAGGTAGCGGCCCAGCCAGCCATCGGTCGCCTTGAGCGTCGGGTCGCTCGTGCCCCAGATGTCGTAGCCCTGGAAATGCGACCGGCTCGAGTTGGTGTAGCCGGTCCGCTGAATGACGGCGAGCCGGCCGCTGTTGAAGATTTCACGCAGGCCCGTGAGCCGCGGGTGGAGCCCGAGCGTGCGCCCGCTCGAGTCGGTGCCGATCTGCAGCACCTGCCCTGCCGGGATCGCCAGCGTCGGGCGGCGGCTGAAATAAAACGGATCCTGATATGGCACCACGGTGCTGAGCGCGTCGTTGCCGCCGCTCAGATACACGACCACCAGGTTGCGCGCCTGTGCGCCCTGGGCGCGCGCGATGTCGGAGAGAAACGCCGGCGCGGCAAACGTGAGCGTGAACGCCGACACGCCGCCGCGAATGAACGTGCGCCGCGAAACCGAGCGAGTGGAGGTTGCCATGGCGCCTAGATCAACTGAAATTCGGCCGAGCCGACGATGAGCCGCGTCAGCCCCGCGGCCTTCGACTGGAGCTGCGCCGTGGAGCCGGTCCAGGCGGCGCCGTCCACGAGATACGCCCTCAGGGTATCGAGCGGCGCTTGGTCGAACGGTGCCGTGGAGAGGCGGTCGAGAAAGAACTCGACGAACGCATCGGGTGACTCCTTCGCGCCGGCCGCGGCGATGGCCAGGTTGAAGCGCTGGTTCGCCGCGATCGTGGACGCGAAGTTGATGCGGGCCAGCATCGCGCCGGTGGAGAACCAGCCCGGTCCCAGCTCCCAGCCGTTCACGTCGGGCGGTTCGAAGAGCGTCTGGCCCATCGCCACGAGCGGCGCCCGCATGCCGTCCACCGAAAAGCCCACGAACCCCACTTCCTTCACCGCCCGCACCGCGAACTCCACCGGCCACGCGTAGCGGCCGTGCCAGTTGCCGGGATTCTGGAACCAGCGCGACTGCAGCACGTACTGCACGAGCGGCCTGATGCGCGTGCCGTTGGTCAAATACACGCCGGCTGCGCCGCGCAGGAACTCCGGGTCGGGCGGAATCGCCTCGCTCACGAAGTAGTTCCACAGCTTGCGCGCGAGGCGCTCGGCGGTGGCCGGGTGCGTGGCCAGGGCGTTGATGAAGTCGATCCCGTCCTGCATCCCGGCGCCCGCCGCGCGGGCGGGAATGGTGGTACTGCCGTCGCCATAGATCGGGAAGGTGAAGGTCTTGGCGGTGGGGTCGTGATTGTTCGGGATGTAGACGAACTCGTAGTAGCCCGCCGGATCGGCCGCATTGCCGACGAGGCGCAGGTTCCACCCGGTGAACACGCGCGCCGCCGCGTAGACGTCCTGCTCGGCGTAGTGGCCGACCCCGAGCGTGAAGAGCTCCATGATCTCGCGGCCGAAGTTCTCCTGCGGCCGCTGCCGCGTGTTGGTGCGCCCGTCGAGCCACACCAGCATGGCCGGATCCCGTGCCACGGCCACCAGCAGATCGCGAAAACTGCCGAGCCCCTGCTCGCGAAAGAGCTCGATCTGCCCTGGCGGCCCGGGGAGCTCGCCGCCCTTGAGGGCCATCATCTTGGTGCCCTGGAGCGCGCCCACCGCGCCGGCCACCTTGCTGTAGGCGGTGGCGAAGTGGTTGTGCCAGAAGAGCGCCATCTTCTCCTGCAGCGGTCGCTGCGAGTGCACCATGCGGAACAGCCAGCGCTGGCGCGCGTCCTCGATGCTGGTGTCGGGCGAGAAGGGGCGGCCGACGGCCGTGACCGAGATGTGATCGGATTGCCCGATCTTCGAATCCACGTCGTCGGGCTGGTCCTCGACGTCGAGCACGTAGGCGAGCGCCGCGAACGCGGACTTCCCCTCGAGCGCGGCGAGTTCCGCCGCGCCGGCGCCGAAACCGGCACGGCGCAGCAGATGTTCGTGCGCCTGATTGCCTGCCATAACCTCTTCGCCTTCCGGGGGCCGCATCATACGCCTTCGCGAGACCTGAGGCGAGACACGGGGGCCGCGCCAGGCAAATTGCCTGCGGGCGGCTCGCCGCCTTTGCTATGCTAGTCCCGCTACGAGCCTGACGATGCCAACCAAGAAGAAGACAGCGAAACCCGCGTCCCGTAAACAATCTCCCCGGGCGCGGACGCCCCGGCGCCCCGCCGTGAAGCGCGCCGCACCGCGGCGCACGACCCCACGGGCGACGGCGCGGGCCGTCACGCC
>DATMDI010000129.1:0-4019 GCA_035557875.1 Vicinamibacterales bacterium | reverse complement strand
CAGCTCGGTGTGTTCCCGGCCCTGTTCGTAGCATATGCTGCGCAGGATGCGCACGACCGCGACCGCCGCCGTCCTGCTCTCGATCTTGACCGCCGCGGCGACGCTCGCCCAGCAGGCGGCCGGCGGGCCGGCCGCCGATACCGTCGTCACCCGCGGCAAGATCCTCACGGTGGACGCGGCGTTCCGCGCCGTCGAGGCGCTGGCCATCACCAACGGCCGCATCGTCGCAACCGGCACCAACGCCGACATCGCGCGCTACGTGGGCACGAACACGAGAGTGATCGACGTCGCCGGCGCCACCGTCATCCCCGGCCTCATCGACAACCACTTCCACTTCACGCGCGGTGCCGACACCTGGCATCAGCAGGCGCGGTTCGAAGGCGTCGACTCGCGCCGCGAGGCGCTGCGGATCCTGGCTACCAGAGCCGCGAGCCGCGCGCCCGGCGACTGGATCATGGTGCAAGGCGGCTGGACGCCGCGGCAGTTCGCCGACGCGCCGGGCGGCTTCACGCTCGAGGAACTCGACGGCGTGGCACCGAGGAATCCGCTGTTCGTGCAGGAGGGGTACAGCGTCGTTTACGCAAACAGCCTCGCGCTCAAGGCCGTCGGGCTGAACCCGGCGGACGGCGCGCGGCGCAGCGCGCAGGGTCTCGTGTCGTTCCAGCCGCCGTTTGCGCTCTACGACGCGATGCCGAAATTCCCGTCCGCGCAGCGCGAGCAGAACCTCACCGACTTCATGCGCGAGCTCAACTCGACCGGCCTGACCGGCGTCTACAGCCTGGGCCAGTCCGACTTCCTGGCCGCGCGCGCGGCAAAGGGCCCGCTCCCGATCCGGTTGTGGGAGACGCTGAACTTCAACGCGGGCGATCCAGCTTCTGCGGCCACGGCAGCGGAGCTCATCGCGCGCACGCGCCCGAACCAGTTCAACGGCCAGCACGGCATCTTCGGCCTGGGCGAGGTGCTCTACGGGCCGTTCTTCGATCTCGCGCCTCGCAAGGAGCCCTGGCCCGCCGCGGTCATGAGCGAGTACGGCAAGCTCGCCACGGCGGCGGCACGCGCCGGCTGGCACGTCCACCAGCACGTCATCAACAACAACGCCGTCACCGATCTGCTCGACACGCTGGAGCAGGTGAATCGCACGCAGCCGCTCACCGCCCTGCGCTGGACGCTCGGCCACGTCTACGACATCTCGCCGGCCAACCTCGCCCGCGCGAAAGCGCTGGGCATCACGCTCGGTGTCCACGGCGCCGCGATGCAGGCCGGCGCACGCATGCCGCTGCGCCAGATCGCCGACAGCGGCATCGTGTTCGGCCTGGGCACCGACGCGACCATCGTGTCGCACTACAGCCCCTTCGTGACGCTCGGCTGGGTCGTCAGCGGTCTCGACGTCGGCGGCAACAAGGTGCTCGACCAGACGCTGACGCGCGAGGAAGCGCTGATCGCGCACACCCGCTCGAACGCGTACCTGTTCTTCCAGGAGAAGAACCTCGGCTCGCTCGAAGTCGGCAAGCAGGCGGATCTGGTGGTGCTCGACCGCGACTACATGACCGTGCCGGCGGCCGACATCAAGCGCATCAAGTCGAGGATGACGATGGTCGGCGGGCGCGTGGTGTTCGAATCCGCGCCGCGCTAGTCAGCTTCAGCCCCAGCTGCTCCTCGAGCGCGACGAACAGCGTGGGAGCGTCCGGTCCGAACACCGAGTCCACACCGGCTGCTGGCGGCTGCGGCGTGAAGGAATACTCCACG
Source organism: Vicinamibacterales bacterium (assembly GCA_035557875.1). GTDB lineage: Bacteria > Acidobacteriota > Vicinamibacteria > Vicinamibacterales > UBA2999 > DASYRM01. The sequence goes on along the minus strand of DATMDI010000129.1, from coordinate 2,273 downwards.
TCGAAGCGGCCGTCCAATCCAGTCTGGTCAACCACGGGACGGTCCACCGTCGCCTGCAGCGCCGTCGCCAACGCCGGGATCGTGGCGCTTGGACGATTCGTTACCGGGTGTCAGAATCGCCCGTCATGCCAACCACCGTGGCGATACTGGGTGGCGGCGTCGGCGGTCTGAGCGCCGCCCACGAGCTCGCCGAGCGCGGCTTCTCGGTGACGGTCTACGAGCGGCACGCCACGTTCGGCGGCAAAGCCCGGAGCACGTCGGTCGCCGGCTCCGGTTCAGAGGGACGGAAGGACCTCCCTGGCGAGCACGGCTTCCGCTTCTTCCCCGGCTTCTACAAGCACCTCACCGACACGATGCGCCGGATCCCGTTCGGCGACCGCGGCGGAGACTGTGCCGACAATCTCGTGCAGGCCACCAGAATCCTGCTCGCGCGCGCGGGCAGGCGTGACCCGATCTGGGTGGCCCGGTTTCCGGAAACGGTGGACGACTTCAGGACCGCGTTCCTCGCGCTCTTCGACAACCTCGACATTCCCCACCACGAGATCGTGCATTTCGTGAACCGGCTGCTGGGGATCGCCACGAGCTGCAAGGAGCGTCACCTCGCCGAGTTCGAGCCGCTGGCCTTCTGGGATTTCATCGGGGCACGAACCCGGTCGGACAACTACCGGCGCTACCTGGCGCAGGGCATGACGCGCTCGCTCGTCGCGATGCGCGCGGAGGACAGCAGCACGCGCACCGTCGGACGCATCCTGCTTCAGCTCTTCTACGGCATCCTGGTGCCCGGCGGTGTCTTCGACCGCCTGCTGACCGGACCCACCAACGACGTCTGGATCGATCCGTGGCGACAGCACTTGACCGGACGCCTGGGCGTCGCGCTCGAACCACACGCGACGCTCCGGTCGTTCAACCTGACGGGCGACCGGTTACAGAGCGTGACCATCGAACGAGAGGGACAGCTGAGCGAGGTGACGGCCGACTTCTACGTCGCCGCGGTGCCGCTCGAAGTGATGCAGGGCCTGGTCACACCCGACATCGCCCGTGCGGCGCCGTCGCTGTCGCGGCTCGGAGAATTGCGCACTGAATGGATGAACGGCATCCAGTTCTATCTCGACACCGACCAGCCGCTGGCCGACGGCCACACGATCTTCCTCGATTCGAACTGGGCGCTGACCTCGATCTCGCAGCGGCAGTTCTGGCGCGACTACGACCTGTCGCGGTACGGCAACGGACGCGTCGGCGGAATTCTGTCCGTGGTCATCTCGAACTGGACGGCTCCGGGGAACTTCAACGGCAAGCCGGCGATGGCCGCCGCGACGCGCGACGAGATCAAGGAGGAGGTGTGGGCCCAGTTGAAGGCGGCGCTCAACGGCCCCGGCCGGCCGACGATCGACGACGACAACCTGGTGGACTGGTTCCTCGATCCGGACATTCAACTGCCCAACCCCGGAACGGTCACGAACGCCGAGCCGCTGCTGATCAATCACGCCGGCTCGCTCGCGCTGCGGCCCGACGCCCATACCGAGCTCGGCAACCTGCTGCTGGCCGCCGACTACGTGCGCACCCACACCGACCTCGCCACGATGGAAGCGGCCAACGAGGCGGCGCGGCGGGCCACCAACGCCATCCTCGCCCTGTCGGGGGTCGACGCCCCACCGTGCGGGCTGTGGGAGTTCGACATTCCGAAACCGATGCGTCAGGCGCAGGTGCTCGACCGGATTCGTTTCCGGATGGGACTGCCCAACCTGCACCTGGCCATCTCGCCGCCCTGAGCGCCGGAAGGAGCGGCGCCCCGCTTGGGCCCTGGTCAGTCCATCGGCGCCACGTTGCGCGACTTGATCAGCCACTGGCCGTTCACGCGCTCGAGCTCGTCGATGCTGCGGCCGATGCCCGCGAGGCGCGGCGGCGTCTCTCGTCCGGCTCCCGCCACCCCCGTGATGTGGTACGCGTCGATGCGGGCGTGATCCTTGTCGATGAACACGATCTGGTGGTTGGCCGTGGTGTGATACATCGGCGGTCGTGGGGCGGCCGGCGGTGCGCCCGCCTGCGGCTGGCGCCCACGCGCGATCATCTGCTTCAGCGCGTCGCGCCCCTTGGTCGCGTTCGCGCCCGAACCGAACTGCCCATCGACGGTGTAGACCGCGGCGTACGCCTCGGCATCTCCCGTGTCGAGCGCCCGGGCATAGCGCCACATCAGCTCGTCGATCTGCTGACGATCGCGCACCTCCCGCAGTACGTCATTGTCCGATTTCGACGCGGTGAACACCGCTCCAGCC
>DATMDI010000128.1:0-4433 GCA_035557875.1 Vicinamibacterales bacterium | reverse complement strand
CGCCGGGGCGACGAGCGCGAGGTGGTAATCCTGGATGAAGACGGCCGCCCCGCTGGAACCCAGCTCTTCGTCCACCGCCTGGGCAAACCGATCGTTCACGCTGACGTAGGCGGCCCAGTCCTCGGTGCGAAACTGCGGCCGCACGTCAACGACATGGCACAGCGGCCACAGACCTTCATTGGCAAACCCGTTGTAATAGCGGGAAAACTCCGGCTCGTCGAGGCACAGTCGCCGCAAGTCATACGACGGCTGATCGGGCGGCACCCGAATGTGACTCCGGGCATCCACGACCTCCCGGTCGGCCGTTCCCGCACCGTGGGCAACCCAGACGCCACCGCGTTCCCGCATCAGGGCATCCAGCGCGACGGCGACGCCGCCGGTGGCAGGCGACACCGAAATCGACCCCGACTCCGTTCGCGTGTGCAGATACGGCTCGCGGTTCGAGACGACGATCAGCGGGCGAGGCGGCGGTGTTGCCAGCGCCCCGCTTCGCATCAATCCCTGACGGAAGAGCAGCGGGCCGGCGAGCTCGTGAATGGCAAGCAGTGCCACCACCAGCATCTGCACACCGCCGCCCCACGCTGGAAACTCCGCTGCGACCACCGACGCAAAGCCGAGGGTGATGCCAGCCTGCGACACCAGCCCCGTCCACAGATAGCGCGACGTCGCCGGGTCCGCGCCCGAAAACGCCGTCCCCGCCAGGATGCCGAGGCGCAACACGGCAATTCGCAGCAGCGACAACGCCAGCGCAGCAAAGCCGACGACAGCCAGCGTCTGCATGCGGAGCGACGTGCCCACCGCGACGAAGAAGATGACGAGCACGGGAGTGGCGCCGCGCTGCACCGCCGTCTTCAACGCATCGCCCTGGGCGATCGACAGATTCTCGATGACCAGCCCCGCAGCCACCGCGGCGAGCAATGGCTCGAACTGCTGCTGCGTGCCGACGTGGCTCAGCAGCGTGCAGACGGCAATCAGGACCAGACTGACCTCGCGTCCGACATACCGGAGGTACAGCGCGAAGCACGCCCCGACGAGACAGCCGAAGGCGACCGCGCCGCCAATCTCCCACGCAAAACGGACGAGCGTGGTCACGTTGTCGGTGGTGCCTGGCTCCAGCACGCCGCGCGCGAACTGCATGGCCAGTGAAAAGAGCAGCAGGAGTACGAGGTCGGCCAGGACGACGACGGGCAGCACGAGCTCACTGAGACGCCCTCGCGCGCCGGTTTCCGTCGTGACCGCTGCGGCCATCGTGGGCGAAAACGTGACGGCAATCACCGCCATCAGCAGCACCATGGCCAGCCGCGGCAGTCCGGTCGCCTCGGGGGCAATCGGCAACCAGGGCCACGCCAGCCAGAGCGCCGCGCCAATACCGAAGAGCGCGCAGCCGAGCACGACGCCCGTGAGCCGCAGGATCACGGCGAACTGCCGGCCGAGCCGCTCGAGATTCAACGTCAGGCCGGCAATGAGCGCGATGAGTGTCGTGGCGATGCAGGTAATCACCTGGAGCTGCCCGGTCATCGTTGTCGTGATGAGGTTGCCGAGATACGGGCCCACCAGAACGCCGAACAGCAGGTATCCGGTCAGTCGCGGCAAGTGCACGCGGCGCAGCAAATCACCGGCGATCCAGGCACCGAGCAGCGTGAACCCCAGCGCGAGCGCCGTACCTGCTGATCCGGACGTGGTTGCGGGGCCGAGCGTCCGCGCCCAGACCACCGCCCCGATCACGAGCGCCAACGCCAGTAGCCGTCTCACGTGTGTGACTCCTCGCCCTGACGTAACGCGGAAATGACCTGAAGCACGATGGTGCCGGCGGCGATGACGCCCAGCAGGAGATCGGCTTGCGGACCGGCAGCACGCACCGCGCTGAGTGCGAACGCAACCGGAAACACGGCCGGCGCCACCGACTGCCGTTCGCTGGCGCTCACAGAAATCGGCCCCGTGAGCCCGCGGATCATGGCGCGGGCGGCCAGGCCGCCCGCGATCGCCAGCAGCGGATAGCCGAGCAGCAGCGGCAGTCCAGCCGACATCGTCATGCGCGCCCCGACGACGAGCATGAGAAACGCGGCCAGCGGATGCCGCAGATGGGTGATGTCGCGGAGCACGGCTTCGCCGACCGGCCCTGGCACGAGTCGCCACAACGCGCCGGCCATCATTCCGCTGAACAGCGCCGACAACGACAGATAGTCTGCGAGCCCGCCGATGAGCAGCAGCGATGCGAGTGTGAAGATCCGTTGTTCGGTCTCGGACGCGGTGGGCGTGACCAGGAGCCAGGCGGCGACACCGACGACGATGGGGAGGGCCGCCATCTGCCCGAGGAGCATCGTCGCTTCACGGAGCGAGCCCTCCCGGATCCAGGCGAGTACCAGGCCGCCAATGACAATCGAGATCATCAGCTCGAACCGGTGCGTGCCAGCCGAATCGCGAACGGTTCGCCGGCTGTCGACGGTCGGCAGCGACATCGCCGCACACACAGCCGCGGCGAGGGCGATGACCCAGGCATGGAACGGAGCCGCGGGCAGGTCGCTCGTCATCAGGCGCAGCAGTCCGATGGTGACGACGGCAGCGGCCAGCGCCACCCCGGCGGCCGCTGCCGCGACCCGGCGTAATCGAGAGGGCACCGGCGTCAGATCGACGTGCAGCGCGAGGTGTACGCCGAGCGCGGCCAGCGCCACGGGAACAGCAGGATCGACGGCCGCCAGGATGCCAGGCGAGAGGAGCGACAGACCGTGCGGCCCAATCGCAGCGCCGATGACGAGCATCAGCAGCGGGGAGGTGCCCGATGCCCAGTCGAGCGCGAAACGCGAGTACCAGGGACGGCGGGTGACCAGGCGCCTCGGCGCCGCACCAAGCCTGCTCAGCTGCACGTCGATCGGATCGCCTTCGTCGTCGGTCCGGTCGAGTATGGACAGCATCACTTCACCAGCGCGACAACGAGACGGCGGTCGCCGCGGGCCACGCCGACAACGATCGGGCGCGCATCCGCGGAGGCAAACGCCTGCGCGATCTGTCCGGGGCTGGGCGCCTGAACGCGGCCGACGCTCAGAATGAGGTCGCCTACCGCGAGGCCGGCTTCGGCGCCGGCCGAACGTGGCTCGATGACCAGGACCTCCGCGCCCACACCGGCGATGGCGCGCAGTCTGATTCCGAGCGTGCGCCGCGCTGCCGGCGACCGTTCCGGTGCGGTCACCGAGATCGAGGTGCGTTCGCCGAGCCGCATGACCGTGAGCATGACGTCTTCGCCGGCCCGCAGTCGCGACACACGCACCAGCCAGTCCTGCGGCGACTCGATGGCGACGCCGTTGACGGCTTCAATCACGTCGCCGACAAGGAGTTGCGGGGACGTCGGGCCGGGCGCGCGCACCCAGGACACGATGACGCCGCTGTTGCTGCCGGTTGCGGCGCGAAACGCCGTCGTCAACGCCTGCACCTCCAGTCCGAGATCGACGTGCGACTGCTGGTCGCGCGTCAGCAGGCGCTGCGCATCGGTCAGCAGTACGTCGCCGGGAACGACGATTGGACGCCCCTCATCGAGATCGACGGCGCCGACGAGCTCGCCCTCGTGTGTGAACAGCATCGTCCCGGCCGGAAGGGCCGCGGCGCTGGTCATGCGCCACACGCCGCCCGCCCACGCCGGGTGGGGCTGCGGCAGCAGTGCGCCAATCACCACCGGCTGAAGTGTGACCGCGCCTTCGGCGGCAATGGCGGCGACGAAGTAGCGCGGGACGTCGAGCCGCTCGGCTGCCCAGGGCACTGCGACGTAGCTGCGCGGCACGTCCGGCACGCGAAGGAGCGCCAGGCCGTTCGTCGAGTCCACCGACACCACATCCTCATTGTTGGTTGTGGGCGTTTCGAGCAGCGCGATCGCCAGACCGCCATCGATCCGCAGCGCCGTCCGCGCATCGTGGCGTCGGTCGGCAGCCTCGCCCGGAGACGACGGGCGGCTGATGGCGATCAGCGACGGGCTCAGTCGCGCATGCAGTCGCGCCAGCTCGGCCTCGAGCTCGGAGAAACCAGGTCGCACCGACAGTTGCGTCAGCAGAGGAGGGATCGGATTGACGCTTGACGTGCGCTCAGGGAACCGCAGTCGTGCGAGGATCCACAGCGCCAGCAGTGCTGCGAACGCGGCAATGAGAAGGTGCCGCGTCTCGCGCGACAGCCGCCGCGGCTGCAAATTGCCCGAGAGGCCGTTCATTCGTGCGGGTCACGGGTGACGGTCGGATCGGTAACCGGCGAGGGCGAAAAGGCGTTCCACGATAGGGTGCAGCCGTCGCGAATGGGCTCGACGGACGTGTTGCCAGCCTTGACGATGGTTTCGGCCCGGACCATCTCCTGTCGCCGGCACGGTGGGGGTTGGTAGCTGTACATTGCGAGCAGTCGAGTTCAGCAGTCTACTGAGATTACTTTTTCGATTGAATACCGTACTCGCAGGACCG
>DATMDI010000127.1:0-3937 GCA_035557875.1 Vicinamibacterales bacterium | reverse complement strand
AACTGGGCGTCAAGGTCCGCTACCTCCACTCCGACATCGAGACCCTCGAGCGGGTCGAGATCCTGCGGGATCTGCGCCGCGGCACGTTCGACGTGCTGGTCGGCATCAACCTGCTCCGTGAGGGGCTGGACCTCCCGGAGGTGTCGCTCGTGGCCATCCTCGACGCCGACAAGGAAGGGTTTCTGCGCTCGGCGGGGTCGCTCATCCAGACCTCCGGCCGCGCGGCACGGAACGTGAACGGCCGGGTCATCATGTATGCGGATACGATGACGGCATCCATGAAAGCGGCCCTGTCAGAAACGGAGCGGCGGCGGGTCCGCCAGGCGGCCTACAACACCGAGCACGGCATCACGCCGGAATCGGTCGTCCGCGACATCGACGACGTGCTGTCGAGCGTGTACGAGCGCGACTACTCAGCAGTACCGGCGCCCCGCGAGGCCCGCACCTTCCGCACGGTGGCCGAGCGAGACGCCGAGATCGAGCGGCTCGAAGCCGAGATGAAGAGCGCCGCCCGCAACCTCGATTTCGAGCGGGCCGCGTCGCTCCGCGACACCATCAAGAGTCTCCGCACCGGCGAGCTCGGGCTGAGCGACTTTCCGGTGGGCGGGTAGCCCGTGCTCCAGTTCGTCGGCAACGGCCTGAAGCAGGCGGTGCTCGAGGTGCAGGAGTACATCCGCCTGCAGGTGATCGTCGTGCGCGCGGCGTTTTCGCGGCCGTTTTACCTGCGCGATCTGATCGAGCAGCTGGATCAGATCGGGATCGGGTCGCTCACCGTGGTCACGCTGGCCGGCTTCTTCACCGGCGCGGTGCTGGCCCTTCAGTCCGGCCTCACGCTCGACCAGTTCGGCGCCCGCCCGTTCGTGGGCCGGCTGGTCAGCGCGTCGATGGTCAAGGAACTGGGGCCGGTGCTCACCGGCCTCATGCTGGCCGGGCGGGTCGGTTCGGGCATTGCCGCCGAGCTCGGGTCGATGGTCGTCACCGACCAGATCAACGCGCTGCGCGCGCTCGGCACCGATCCGGTGCGCAAGCTGGTGGTGCCGCGCGTGCTCGCCGGCGTGATCATGACGCCCATCCTCACCATCATTGCCGATACGCTCGGTATCGTCGGCGGCTGGATCATCGCCGTGTTCCAGCTGCGCGTCGGGTCCAGCGTCTACTGGACGTCGGTGACCGACGGGCTCTACCTGCAGGACGTCTGGATGGGGCTGATCAAGCCGTTCGTCCTGGGATTCGCCATCGTCACGATCGGCTGTCACGTCGGCCTGCGGACGAGCGGCGGCACGCAGGGGGTCGGGCGCTCGACGACCTACGCCGTCGTGGCCGCCTCGGTGGCCGTGATTGCCGTGGACCTCTTCATCACCCAGCTCCTCGTCAACCTCCTCTACTGATGGCCGCCAGTCCCCACGACGAGGCGGGTGTGAAGACCCGCAGCCATGCACCGAACGCTGCGGGAATCGCCGCCGCCGACGCGCCGGTCGTCGAACTGCGACACGTGTCTCTGGCGTTCGACGAAAAGGTGGTGCTGCGCGACGTCAGCTTCACCCTGCTGGCGGGGCACACGAAGCTGATCCTCGGTGCCAGCGGCTCCGGCAAGTCCACGATCCTCAAGCTCATTCTCGGGCTGCTCCGGCCCGACGACGGCGAGGTGTACGTCGGCGGCGAGCGCGTGGATCAGATGGAGGAACGTGAGCTGCTTCGGGTGCGGGGTGGACTGGGGATGGTGTTCCAGGAGGGCGCGCTCTTCGACTCGCTCACCGTGGGCGAGAACGTCGGCTTCAAGCTCTACGAGGAGATGCACCGGCCGCTCGCCGAGATTCGCGCTCGCGTCGAGGAAGTGCTGGGGTTCGTGCGCCTCGCCGACTACATCGACCGCCGGACGACCGAGCTCTCGGGCGGCCAGCGCCGCCGGGTCGCCATCGCCAGGGCCATGGCGTCGAAGCCGGGCATCCTCCTGTACGATGAGGCGACGACGGGGCTCGACCCGATCACAGCCATTACGGTGGACGAGGAGGTCGTCAAGCTGCGCGATCTCGAAGAGGTGGGTTCGATCGTGGTGACGCACCAGCTCCGTGACGCCTTTTTCGTCGCGACCCACGAGGCCAGGCGCCACGACGGCCGCATCGAGGTGGCGCCGGCCGATGCAGCCAAAGCCGACGAGGCGGAGTTCATCATGTTGAAAGAGGGGCTGGTGGCGTTCGAAGGCAATGCCGCCGAGCTGCGCGCCTCCACGGATCCGTACATCCGGACGTTTCTGTCCTAGAGGGATCGAGTCATGCCCCGTACGCGTTCACTGGCCTGGGCCGAGCTGAAGATCGGCCTGGCTTCCATTTTTGCCCTCCTGATGGCGGCGTTCCTGATCTTCCTCCTGAGCGGGGAAGGCGGGTTCTTCTGGCAGCGATACGGCCTCAAGACGGTATTCGGCAACGTCGCCGGCCTCAAGGCGGGCGCGCCGGTGCGCGTGGCCGGCGTCGAGGTGGGCGCGGTGACCGACGTGGATTTCATCGGCGACCGGGTCGAGGTGCTGATGGAGGTCAGCAAGGAGATGCAGCCGCGGATCACCTCCTCGTCGCTGGCGTCGCTCGGCTCGGTGTCGCTGCTCGGCGAGTCGGCGGTGGACATCACCGCGTCCAGCCAGGGCACGCCGGTGCCGGAGTGGGGCTACGTGAAGTCGGGGCCGGCGACCGGGTCGCTCTCCGACGTGGCCGAGAAGGCGTCGGCCGGTATCGAGCAGATCAGCGCGCTCGTCGGCGACATCCGATCGGGCCGGGGCACGGTGGGGAAGCTCTTCACCGAAGACACGCTGCACCAGGAGCTCAGCACGCTGCTGGGCGCCTACGAGCAGGTGGCGCGGAACCTGAACGATCCCAACGGCAGCATCGGCCGCCTCACCAAGGACCCGACCATGGCCAGGTCGCTGGAAGGATCGCTGCAGAACCTCGAGGCGGTCACGGCGCGAATCCGCGCCGGCGAGGGCAGCCTGGGCAAGCTGCTGAACGACGACGCGATGGCGAAGTCGCTCACGTCCACTACCGCCAACTTCGACGTCATGACGGGTCGGCTCACGCGTGGTGAAGGCACGATCGGCAAGCTCTTGACCGAGAAAGAGCTGTACGACCGTCTCAACTCGATGAGCGATCGCTTCGACAAAGTGGCGGCCTCGCTCCAGCAGCGCGAGGGCACCATGGGGCTGCTGCTGAACGACAAGCAGATGTACGAAAAGATCAACGCGACTGTGGACGAGGTGCGTGGGTTGGTCCAGGCGATCAAGGCGGATCCGAAGAAATACCTCAACGTGCGCGTCAGCATCTTCTGATGAGCGAGCTCTATCTCGGTGTCATCGCCCTCGGCGTCATCGTGATGGCCATCATCCAGGTGGTGGCGATCGTGACGGCGATGCGCGCCGCGCGCCAGGTGGGTCAGATGGCGTTGCGCTTCGAGCAGGACGTGCGCCCCATCATCGTCAACCTGCAGCGGGTGTCGGAGGAAGCGGCGCGCGCCTCGGCGCAGGCGGCCGCGCAAGTCGACCGGCTGGACGCGCTGGTCGCGGGTGTCACGCGGCGCATCGAAGACACCGCCGCCGCGCTGCAGGAGGCGATCCTCCAGCCTGCCCGTGACGGTCTGGCGCTGCTGAACGGGCTCAAGAGCATCATCGCCAGCTTCCGCGAGCCGCGAGCGGCGTCTCCGGGGGCGGCGGCGCGCGAGCCCCACGGGCCGCCCGCAGGGCACCCGGCACCGGCCGACGACGAACTGTTTATCGGTTGATCTGCACGCAGGAGCGCTTCCGGTCATTGCAGGATTGACGGCTCGCGGCGCGGGTGGTACAAGCCAACGCCGGAGGACCCCGCCGTGCACAGAACCCTCACCCTTGGCGCCGTGGCGCTCGCGATGTTCTACGCTGCCGCGCCGGCGCTGGCGCAGGCGCCGGTGTCGAAGTCGG
>DATMDI010000126.1:0-7443 GCA_035557875.1 Vicinamibacterales bacterium | reverse complement strand
GGCCAGGCGCGGCGCCGCGCCGGCGGGGGTGGTACTGGCGCTCGTGCTCGCGGGCGGAGCGTCGTTGGCGGCGCAGGGCGGCCAGCAGCCGGCGGCGCCGCAGCCTCCGGCCACGCCGCGCGCCCGCGCGCCCATCGATCTCACCGGCTACTGGGTGTCGATCGTCAACGAAGACTGGCGCTGGCGGATGGTGACGCCGCCCAAGGGCGACGTGTCCAGCGTGCCGCTGAACCCCGAGGGTACGAAGCTGGCCAACGCGTGGGACCCCGCCACTGACGGATCCTGTCTGGCCTACGGGGCCGCCGGGCTGATGCGCATGCCCACCCGCCTCAACATCACCTGGCAGGACGATCGCACGATAAAAATCGAAACCGACGCCGGACAGCAGACGCGTCTGCTGCGGTTCGACGGCGGCGCGGCGCCGGCGCAGCGCTCCCTGCAGGGCCATTCGCTGGCGCAGTGGGAGCCGGTGCCGCAGCCCGGACGCGGCGGCGGCCCGCCACAGATTCCCCGGTTCGGCAACTTGAAGGTGACGACCACGAGCCTGACCGCGGGGTGGCTGCGCAAGAACGGCGTGCCCTACAGCGAGAATGCGACCCTCACCGAGTACTTCGATCGCTTCAAGGCGCCGAACAACGACGAGTGGCTCGTCGTCACGACCATCGTCGCCGACCCGAGGTACCTGAACCAGGACTTCGTGACCAGCAGTCACTTCAAGAAGGAGCCGAACGGCGCCAAGTGGAGCCCGAGTCCGTGTAAGCCGGTGTAAGGTGTGGGGGCCGCCTTCAGGCGGCCCAGGGCCGGCTGAAGCCGGCCTCCACGACCGCATGAAACGACGAACATTCCTCCACGCGTCATCGTTCGCGGCCGCGGGCGTGGTCCTGCATCCCTCGCTCGCGGCAGCACAGAGCACGCGCGCGGGTGGGCCCAGCAACATCGTCGAGACGACCGCCGGCCGGGTACGCGGGCTCTTCTTCCAGGGCGTCAATACGTTCCGCGGCATTCCCTACGGGGCGTCCACCGCCGGCGCCAGCCGGTTCATGCCGCCGCGCAAGCCGCAATCGTGGGCCGGCGTCCGCGACGTCAACACCGTCGGGCTGCGGGCACCGCAGCTCGACGACCCGCGCGTGCCGGAGTGGTTCGTCTTCGACCGCAGTGAGCCGCAGGGCGAAGACTGTCTGGTGCTGAACGTCTACACGCCGTCGCTCGCCGACGGCCGCAAGCGGCCGGTGATGGTGTGGCTGCACGGCGGCGGCTTCGTCGGCGGATCGTCCGGCTTCACGGTCTACGACGGGCAGAACCTGGTGGGGATGCGCGACGTCGTGCTCGTGCATCTCAATCACCGGCTCAACCTGTTCGGGTTCCTCTATCTCGGCGACGCGGGCGGCGAACGCTACGCCGACGCCAACGCCGGCATGCTCGACATCGTCGCGGCGCTCGAGTGGGTGCGCGACAACATCGCCAATTTCGGCGGCGACCCGGACAACGTCACGGTGTTCGGCCAGTCGGGTGGCGGCAGCAAGGTGAGCACGCTGCTCGGGATGCCGGCGGCGAAAGGCCTCTTCCACAAGGCGATCGCGATGAGCGGCTCGCAGGTGCGCAGTCTCACCCGCGAGCAGGCCAGCGCCACCACCGACCGGGTGCTCGCGGCGCTTGGCGTCGCCAGGAGCCGGCTCGACGACCTGCACACGCTGCCGATGCGGCGGCTCCGTGAAGTGCTCAACGGCGGCGGGCCGCAGGGGTTTGCGTTCGGGCCCGTGGTGGATGGCCGCACGCTGCCGGCGCACCCGTTCGATCCTGCCGCCAGCCCGGTCGGCGCCGAGGTGCCGCTCCTGATCGGATCCACTGAGACCGAAGCCACGTGGAACGAGTCGCAGATCTACGATCCGCTCACCGATGCGGAGCTGCGCGAGGACGTCATGCGCGCCGAGCGTACCGATGCCGCCGGCGCCGACCGGGTCATTGCCGCCTACCGCGCCAAGCGGCCGAAGGCCAGTAATCTCGATCTGTATCTGATCATTGCCACCGACGGGTCGAACTTCCGCACCGGCACCGACACGCAGGCCGAGCGAAAGGCGGGGCAGCGCGGCGCTCCGGTGTTCAAGTACTACTTTCAGTGGTACTCGCCGGTGCGTGGCGGCGCCCTGCGCGCGATGCACACAATGGACATTCCGTTCGTGTTCGAGAACTACGAGCTGGCATCGCCGCTCGTGGGGGCAGGTCCGGACCTCAAGCCGCTGGGTGACCGGATGGCCGGCGCGTGGGTCGCGTTTGCGCAGACAGGCGACCCCAGTCACCGGCTGATCCCGCGCTGGCCAGCCTACGACACCACCACGCGCGCGACCATGGTGATCAACAACGACTGGTCGGTGGTGAACGATCCGTACGGCGCGGAGAAGAGGGCGCTGGCGGCCGTCACAGGACGCGGTCAGAAGTAGGGCCGCCTTCAGCGGCCCAGGGCCGGCTGAAGCCGCCCCCACGTCAGTTCGAAACTCTCTACGAAGACTGTCGTATTGACATCTACGACGACGTTCGTAGATACTCCCGGGCATGAAGGAACCGAAGAAGCCCACCGAAGCCGAGCTCGGGATCTTGCGCGTGTTGTGGGCGCGCGGGCCGAGCACGGTCCGTGAAGTGGCCGAGACGATGGGCCGCGAGGACGCGTACACCACCGTCCTCAAGCTGCTGCAGATCATGACCGACAAGGGGCTGGTGGTGCGCGACGAGCGCGCGCGCACCCATGTCTATGAGGCCGCCGGTTCCGAATCGCAGACGCAGAAACAGCTCGTCACCGATCTCCTCGACCGCGTGTTCGACGGGTCGGCGGCCAAGCTGGTACTGCACGCGCTGTCGGCCGGCAAGGCCACACCGGCCGAACTCGGCGAAATCCGCAAGCTGCTCGACAAACACCGCGGAGGCCGCAAATGACGACGATCATCGACGCCGCCGGCTGGACGCTCGTGCACTTCCTCTGGCAGGGCGCCGCGATCGCGGCGGCGGCCGCCATCGGCTTGCGGTTGCTGCGCCGCGGCTCGCCGCAGGCGCGCTACGTGCTGGCCTGCGTGGCCCTGGCCGCGATGCTGGCATCGCCGGCCGTCACCGCGGCACGCCTGCTGTCACCCACGCCGCCCGCAGTGGCACCGGTCCAGCGGACCTTGTTCCTGCGCGTGCTGCCGCAGGGCACACACGAGAGTGAGATGCTGCGGTTCGTCGGCTTCCGTCGACGGTCGGTGGCGGCGGGGACGACAGCGGCAGGGCCCGGTGACGCGGCGCCGCGGGGCGGCACGCTCGTGATGCCGGCGCTGGTCGTGGCGTGGCTCGCGGGCGTGTGCCTGCTGTTCGCGCGGCTCGCCGCCGGGTTGTGGCGGGTCCGGGCTCTGCGCCGCGCCGGGCGCGCACTTCCGCCCTCGCCGTGGCAGGCCGCGTGCGACCGCCTCGGGCACAGGCTCGGGCTGCGCCGTGCGGTGCGGGTCGCGGATGTCAGCTTTGTCGACGGCCCCGTCGTCATCGGCTGGCTGCGTCCCGTCGTGCTGCTGCCGATCGCTGCCGTCGCGGGGCTGACGCCGTCGCAGGTGGAAGCGATTCTCGCCCACGAACTCGCGCACGTGCGCCGGCACGACGCGGTGGTCAACGCGTGCCAGACCGTCACCGAGACGTTGCTGTTCTATCACCCGGCCGTGTGGTGGCTGTCGTCGCGCGTCCGGGCCGAGCGCGAGCACTGCTGCGACGACATCGCGCTGGAGATGAGCGGCGATCCCTTGGCCTACGCCGAGGCGCTCGCCGAGCTCGAGAGCTGGCGCGTCGGCAGTGTGCCGCTGGCAATGGCGGCCACGGGCGGCCCGCTGCTCTCGCGCGTGGCGCGGGTGCTCGGACCGCCGCGGCCGGCGCGGATCGGGGCGGCCACGACCGCCGCTTTGGTCCTGGCGTTCGTCGTCGCGGCGGGCGCGCTGCAGTATCTCGTAGCCCGACAGCCGGCGGCGGTTCCGGACGCCGCGCCGGCGCCGTCAACACGAGCGTGGCGAATGCTGTTCGATCATCCGTCCGGGCAAATGGTCATCCGCGGTTTCACCGCCCGCGATCTGGTGCGCTACGCCTACCAGTTGCCGCTCTCACGGATCGTCGGCGGACCGGCCTGGCTCGACACCGACGCCTTCGAACTGGCGACGACGCTCGATCACGTCCCTGCGGCCGACGAAACGCCGGCGCTGGTGCGCAGCCTGCTCGAAGAGCGTTTCGGTCTCGCCGTCCACGAGTCCACCATCAAGGTCCCCGTCCTGGCGCTGGAGATCGCGCGGCCCGACGGCGCCCTGGGGCCGAATCTGCAGCCGGCGACCGGCGAGTGCTTCGATCAGCGCGCCTGGGTGGTCGCGGGCGCACCCCGCCTGCTGCACGGACAGGGGGAACGCACGCGGTTCTGCGGTGTGTGGGACAGCCGGATCGACTACCAGCGCGCAGAGAGTGTCTCGATGGACGATCTGGCGACGTCGATGCGGCAGCGCTTCGCGCCCGCGATCGGGCTCGATGTCGTGAACCGTACCGGTCTCCCCGGAGTGTTCGACGTCTCGCTCGAGGTCTTCCAGCCGGCGGCCGCGCTGATGGCCGTCACACCCTCGTTGCGGCTTCCGCTCCAGGCGGCAGGGTTTCAGAGCCTTCCCGAGGCGATCGAGGAACAGCTGGGGCTGAAACTCGTGCCGGCTACCGCAAACGCGCCGGCGATCGTCATCGATCGCATCGAGATGCCCACGCCGTGAGGGCAGGAAACAGGCCGAAAAACGCCGCGGACGCGGTCCGGGAGCGCGCCAACCAAACGGCAGCCGCCGGTGTCTAATGGTCCGATGCCGGCCGGCCTGCAGTGAACCTGCGTTTATTACATTCGTAACCACTGTCGCCGACCTGTCGCTGGCGGGTCTGGGCAAAACGAGGTTTCGTATGAGAGCGCTTCTTCTGGCCGCCATGGTTTTTACCGCCGCTGTCCTCGTTCCCGGCCCGCGCCTTGGAGCTCAGGGCGTGATTGGCGGCTCGACGCCAGCAGTCGCTGCGCCCCCCTCGGCACCCACCGCTGGGACGGTGCCCGTCGGCGCGCCGCTCGCCTTCGAGGTGGCGGCAGTCAAGCAGAACAAGTCGGGAGAGAACTTCATCCGTTTCGGCATGCTTCCCGGCGGCCGCTTTACCGCCGACAACGCGCCGTTCCGCGAGTTGCTCCGTTTCGCGTTCCAAGTGCAGCCATTTCAGATCGAGGGGCTGCCGGCGTGGGCCAACTCGGACCGGTTCGACGTGACGGCCAAGGCCGAAGGTGAGATTGCACCCACGC
Source organism: Vicinamibacterales bacterium (assembly GCA_035557875.1). Lineage (GTDB taxonomy): Bacteria > Acidobacteriota > Vicinamibacteria > Vicinamibacterales > UBA2999 > DASYRM01. The sequence continues at coordinate 2,132 of DATMDI010000126.1, read as the reverse complement.
AGCCAGGCCAGGCCGGCCCGATCCAGTTCATGATGCGAACGCTGCTTGCCGAGCGTTTCGGGCTCGTCTATCACGAGGAGACGCGCGAGATGCCGATCTCGGTGCTCGTGCTCGCGCGCCCGGACGGCAAGCTCGGGCCAGGGCTCGAGAAGTCCACGACCGACTGCCAGGCGATGTTCGCCGCGCGGCGTGGCGGCGGCCCGCCGCCCCCGCCGCCGGCCTTCGGCGAGAAGCTGCAGTGCGGGTTCCGCGTCGGGCCCGGCACCATCTCGGGCGGCGCGTCGCAGATGACCCAGCTCGCGCAGTTCCTGTCGCAGAACATGGGTCGGATCGTGCTCGACAAGACCGGTCTCGCCGGCAACTACGACTTCAACATCACCTACACCCCGGATCAGATGCCGAACTTCAACGGCCAGCCCGGTCTGGCGCCCGGCTTTCCGGCAATCGATCCCAACGGGCCCCCGCTCGCCACGGCGATACAGGAGCAGCTCGGGCTGAAGCTCGAATCGCAGCGCGGGCCGGTCACGATGTTCGTCGTGGACAACGTTTCGCAGCCGACGCCGGACTAGCCGCGGATCGCACCCAGGAGACGACGGATGGCGGGGCAGTTCACAGCATGATCGCGCGGGCCGTGCGCGGCGTCTGCGTAGTCGTGTGGCTGCTTGCCGCCGCGGCGCCGGCTGTCGCTGCGGACTTCTTCGGCCAGGTCACGTTCAACGGCCAGCCTGTGCCCGGTGCAACCGTCACCGTGACGCGGCAGGCTGGCACCTCCGGCGTCGCGGGGGACAAGAAGGTTGCCTCGTCGGATCCGCAGGGCATCTACCGCTTCACCGACCTGGCCGAGGGGCTGTGGACGGTGCAAGTGGAAATGTTCGGCTTTGCCCCGGCCACCCGTGAGGTCCGTATCCCCCCCGATGGCCCGCCGCCCGTCGTGGAACTCGCGCTGCTGCCGCTGGCCGAGATGACACGCGGGCTCTCGCCGCCCGTGCCGGTCGCCCCGGCTGCCGCCAGCGCACCCGCGGCGCAGAAGCCAGGGACGCCGCCTGCGCGCGGGAGCGGCCAGGCAGGGTCGGTTGCCGCACGCGGACGCGGAGCCGGTCCGGGAGGGGGCGGTGGTTTTCAACGCGCCGCCGCGAATCCGAATGCCACGCCGGCGGCGGCGGCGATTCCCGCCGCCGCGAGCGCCTTCCGCGACGACGACAACGATGCGCGCAACGACGGCGGCATGGGCGCGGCCGACGGACTGCTGATCAACGGCAGCGTCAACAACGGCGCCGCGTCGCCCTTCGCGCAGGCGCGCGCGTTCGGCAACAACCGCCCTGGTGGCCGTGGGCTGTACAACGGCGGCTTCGCCCTGCTCACGAGCAATTCGGCGTTCGACTCGCGGCAGTATTCGTTCACGTCGCAGCCTGCGCCCAAGCCGGATTACAACGACGTGCACTTCGTCGCCAATTTCGGCGGCCCGATCAAGATCCCGCACCTGATGCGCCGCGGCCCCAACTTCTTCGGCGGCTACCAGCGCATTCAGGATCACAGCGCGACGTCGGAGGCCGGGCTGCTGCCGACACTGCTCGAGCGCTCGGGCGACTTCTCGCAGTCGCGGAACGCCTTCGGCCAGCCCGTGCAGGTGGTCGATCCCGTCACCGGCCGGCCCTTTCCCGGCAATGTCATCCCCGCGGATCGCATCACCCCGCAGGCGGCGTCGCTGCTCGGTTACTATCCGCGGCCGAACGCGGTTGGCATCGGCGCCAACTACCAGACACCCATCATCGTGAAGACGCGGCAGGACAGCGGCCAGACGCGCCTGACGCACCAGTTCAGGAACGGACGCGAGCAGTTCCAGGGTGCGTTTCAGTATCAGCGCACCACCATCGATTCGGCCAACCTGTTCTCGTTCGTCGACACCACGCAGACGACCGGTCTCAACGTCGACATCAACTATTCGCACCGTCTCAATCAGTTCATGTTCCTGCGGTCGCGCTATCAGGGCGGGCGCCAGACCAACGACGTGACGCCGTACTTCTCGAACGTCACCAACGTGTCGGGGAACGCCGGCATCCTCGGCAACGATCAGAACCCGGCCAACTGGGGGCCGCCCGCGCTCAATTTCTCGACCGGCATCGTCGGCCTCG
>DATMDI010000125.1:0-5649 GCA_035557875.1 Vicinamibacterales bacterium | reverse complement strand
TACTTCAAGTTGCCGCCCACCGTGAGTCCGCCCGGAGTGGCGGCGCTCACGCGGTTGCCGTTGGCATCGAAGAACTGCGTCGTCTGTTCCTGCACGCGAATCAGGCTCGTCGTCGGGTTGCCCGGCCGCTCGGTGTAGCCCCACTGCGAGATGTAGGTGCCGTAGCCGGCCTCGATCAGCAGCTTGCTCGTGGCGGTGCTGGTGTACTTCGCCTGCCGCACGCTCTGGTGCGTGCTGGCATAGTCGCCCGTCTCCGGCGAGTTGGGGCCGGGGCCGAAGAAGCCGTTGACCTGTGAGCCGCCGTAAATCCAGCCGTCCTTCTGCGAGTTGCAGTGGTCGTCGTCGCTCCAGCCGGCGCCGTTGCACTGCGGCTGCTCGTCCCAGAACACCATCAGCTTGTTCTTCGGCGTGATCTGCGTCGTGAGGCGCAGCGACGCGATCTTGCGGTGCGGATCGGCGCGGCCCTGCCGCGTGAGATCCGGTTCGTAGGTCCACTTGGTGGGATCGCCGGCGTTCTTGTTGGCGAAGATGCCGGGCTGCGCGTCGGCGGCGTCCACCGCTCGATAGTTGAAGAAGAACCAGATGCGGTCCCGCTTGATCGGGCCGCCGAGGGAGACCTGGTAGTCGCGGACGAGCAACGCCGGGGCGTACTTGCCGAGCACGCTCAACTGCTTCTCGTCGTAGTTGTTTCCCTGCATGCTGTCGTTGAAGCCCGAGTAGAGCGCCGTGCCGCTGAACGTGTTGCCGCCCGACTTGGGGATCACCGTCATCTGCGGGCCGCCGGTCTCGACCTCGCCGAGGTTGCCCGAGATGGTGAACGTCACTTCCTGCGCGTTCTGCATGTCCGGGATGTAGCCGGACACGCCGGCGCCGCCGCGCGACGCGCCGGTGTTGATGCCGTCGAGCGTCAGCCGGCCGTCCTGCGTGTTGCCGCCGTGGGCCGTGAAGAGCAGCATGCCGGGGCGAAGCTGGGCCTGTCCGTTGCCAGCCACCACGCCGGGCGCAAGCTGCAGCACGTCGTTGTACGAGCGTGACGTCGGCAGCGTCTGAAGAATGTCTCCATCGATCACCTGCTGGCGCCGCGCGCTGCGGGTATCGACGATCGGTGACTCACCGGTGACCGTGACCGTCTCTTCGAGCGCGCCGACGCGAAGATCGGCGTTGATGCTCGCGGTGATCGCGGCCGTCAACTGGATGTTTTCCTGCTTGACGGTGCTGAAGCCCGGCAAGGAGAACGTCAGCGAATAGGTGCCCGGAGGCAGTGCGACGATGCTGTACTGACCGCTTCCATCAGTCGTGACCGAACGGACTTTCTCGATCAACACCGAACTTGCCGCCTCGACCGTGACACCCGGGAGCACGGCTCCCGATGCGTCTCTCACGATCCCGGCAATTGTCGCCGCGTCCTGGGCCAGGGCCCCGGCCGGCACGAAGAGCACGGCCAGGACAACCAGAGTCCTCGCGAACCTGTGCATGCCACCTCCTGCGTTCCCCGCAAGAACCATTATTTCGTTGGGCGAAATTGACTTCTCTGAACGCACAGGGATATACGCCTTAGGAGGTAGACTGTCAAGCGTTCAAGGTATCAATCCACACGGGGGAGTCGCGGAATGAGGTCGTTTTCAGGTGCTGTATTGGGTTGTGCCGTCGCGCTGCTCGTGGCGACGTACGGACTCGACGCCCAACAGGGCGGCGGCGGACAGGGCGCCCAGGGTGGGCAGGGCGGACGGGGTGGACGGGGCGGGGGCACGCAGGATGTGATCGGCGGCGTCGGCACGGCCGGGCGGAGCACGGCGCCGCCGAAGCCCGCACCGCGCAACGCGGCCGGCCGGGCGACTCTCACCGGCGAGTCGATGGCCGACAAGGGCGTGTGGCTGCCGGTCTTCGGCATCCTCGATCCCATTGCGCCGGCGGCGACCGTGCCGTTTCAGCCCTGGGCCAAGGCGGTGTACGACGATCGGCAGAAACACGAACTCGAACCGCACACGCGGTGCAAGCCGTCGGGGACGGCGCGGCAATTCCTGACGCCCTACGGCGTCGAGTTCGTCGAGCTGCCTGAAGCCCAGCGCGTCTACATCTTCGACATCGGCGGCCCGCACACGTTCCGCACCATCTACATGGACGGACGGTCGCACCCGGCCGACTTCACGCCCACCTACTACGGCCACTCCATCGGCTGGTGGGATGGCGACACGCTGGTCGTGGACACCGTCGGCTACAACGAGCGCTTCTGGCTCGACCGCCGCGGCCTGCCCCACACCACCAGTCTCCACACCATCGAGCGCTTCACGCGCACCAACCAGGCCCAGGTCCGTTATCAGATCACCGTCGACGACCCGGGCGCGTACACCGCCCCCTGGAACGCGCAGTTCAACCTGCGCTGGGAGTCCGGCACCGAGCTGTTCGAGTACATGTGCCAGCAGGCCAACTACGCGACCGAGCTGATGGTGGGCGATCGCGAAGCCGTCGGGAAGACGACGACAGTAGTGCCGTAGCAAGGCTCAAGGCCGATCAGGCCGCTCTTCCTTCAGTCTTGAGCCCTGAGCCTGCCGCGCCAGAGGCGCTACGGCGCGGCAATCGCCTGCAGCGCCTGTTCCGCCTGCGGCAGGCCTGGCGCGAGGCGCAGCGCCTGCTCGAGGTGCTGCCGCGCTTCCGCGGCCCTCCCCTGCTGCATCAGCACGACCCCGAGGTTGGTGAGCGCGGCAGCGTTCTCCGGATCGTCGGCGACGAGCTGGCGGAGCTCGCGCACCGCTTCCGCCGGGCGGCCCATGCGCACGAGCAGCGGCGCGAGATTGCCACGCGCGTCGGCGTGCGCCGGATCGATCGCGATCGCGCGGCGGTACTCGCGCTCGGCCTGGTCCGGCCGGCCGGTCATGGCCATCAGCAGGCCCAGGTTGTAGTGCGTGGTCGCGTCGTCGAGGCCGGCGAGCGAGCGGCGGAAGTACTCCTCGGCTTCGCTGAAGCGGCCGAGCGCGCTGAGGCAGCTGCCGATGTGCGCCAGCGCGAGGTAGTCGCCCGGCACCATCTCCGCATACTTCTCGAACCAGCCGAGTGCCTCCTGGTTGCGATCGAGCGTGCGCAGTACTCGGGCGAGCTTGATTGCGGCATCGGGATTCGCCGGATCGAATTGCACCGCCCTCCGCGTCAGGTATTCGCTCCACGCCGCGTTCAAGGTCAGCGTCGCTTCCGACGCCACGCGCAGCAGGAGCGTGCTGTTGCGTGACTCGCGCGTGAGCGCATCCACGAACGGATCGACGAACGGCGCGAAGGCGGGCATCCGTCCGGCCCGATAGACCGCGCGGGCCGACTCGGCCTCGAGTCCAAGCGCGAGATAGCTCTCGCCGAGCAGGCGGTACGCGGGGCCGAATCCAGGCGACACCCGCACGATGCCTTCCAGGATCTGACGCGCGCCGGCGGCGTCGCCGCGGACGAGCGCGACGCGTGCCAGACCGAACGACGCATACGACGCCAGCGAGGCCTCCGGCACGTGCGGCGGCGTGGCGGCCCCATCGGGCTCGAACGGCGGCAACGCGGCGGCGCGGCGCCACGCCTCGGCAGCCGCGTCGTAGCGCCCGCCCTTGAACTCGGCGTCACCCAGACGCAGCCACACCGGGCCGAACTCCGGCGCACGGGCCGCGATGGCCCGCAGACGGCCGGCCAATTGCGGCGTGCCGCCCAACTCGATGTCGATGAGCGTGCGCGCGTACTCCCAGCGCCAGTCGCTGTCGAGCGCCCCGACACGGTCGTAGCAGCGGCGCGCGGCGTCGAACATCAGGTCGGCGTGATACGCAGTGCACAAAGCGCCGACGACCTCAGCCGATCCCGGCGCACGCCTGGCCGCCTCGTGCGCCTCGCGCAGGTGCGAGGCGACGGCCGGCGGCAGGCCCGAGAGAGCCTCCAGTTCGGGCAGGCCCGCAGCGGTACGTGCCCGCGTCCAGGCCCGGGCGCCGAATCCGGCCGCAACCGCTCCCGCAATCAGCGCGGCAGCCGCCAGCCATTTCCAGCCGGCGCGACGGTGTTCGGTCACGGGACGCGCGCCCAGCGCGTTGTGCACGTGAACCGCGAACGACGCGCTACGTAATCCACTTCAGACACCGCCCGCCAACGGCGCACCCTTTGGGATCGTCTGAGAGGATGTCGGCGCGTGGAGGCCATCACCTGAACGGGGGGACGCGGTAACCGCTCGGCACGGCCACGGTATTCAGCGGTGTCACTGTGCGGTACCCGCCCACCGACCGTTGACCTGAATGAAGGCATGACGCTTTTGTCAGCCGAAAGACGGTGCCATGACGACACGCGCGCTCGCTCGCCTCCTGTTGACCGCTACCTTCCATCTGCTCGCGGGTGGCCTCTGGGCCGGCGCCCAGACCCTCGAACTCCCGGCGATCCGGGTCCGGCTCGAGCCGGTCATGCAGGACACGATCAGCGGTGTGGCCTGGAACGCCATGACGCAGGAGTTGCGTGACATCTGGAGCCGCGAAGGCATCGAGGTGGCTTGGAAGCGCGACGGTGACAGTGACGCGGACGTAACCGTGCCGGTCGTCTTCGACGATCGCGAACTGCGGAAGCACGACCCCAGGGATGGGGAGGCGTTCGGCGTCACTCTGTTCGCCGGACGGTCGCGGCGCATTCTCGTGTCGGCGCCGCGCGCGCGCCTGGTCGTGACGGGCCATCGCGGCCTGGCCGACTCGGGCGATGCGATGACGCTCGACATCGCCCACGGACGCCTGCTCGGGCGCGTCCTGGCGCACGAAGTCGGGCACGCGCTGCTCCAGACCTTGCGGCATTCGACGCACGGGCTCATGAGCCCCCAACTGGAACAGCGCAGCCTGGCGCCGCTCGGCGCGGCGCAGTTCGCACTCTCGCCCTCGGATCGCGAACGTCTGGCAACGCGGTTCTCGAACACCGAGGCGGCGGAACTGCGTGCCGAGGCATCGCGGAAGGCGCCGGTCCGCCCGGCGGCGGCGGAAGGCACCATCACCCCGATCACCTGGGTGGACGCCCCGCCTGCTCCTTCTCGGCTACGCGCGCGGCGCTGAGAATACCGCGCAGCCCCTCGTTGCCCTCGTGACAGGCGTACTCGAAGATCGGGTGCTCGTCGTCGCGCGTGAGCCGCATGCCGAACGTCCACGGCTTCACCCAGGTGGTCGCATCATCGAACGTGATCGACCACTCGAGGGTGTCCTTGGACGTGGGACGGAAGCGCTCGATCGTCTTGAGCGCGCTCGAGGCGCCGCCGAACGCCGACTTCTCGAGGTAGCGGCTGCCCTCGACCACCAGCGTGTCGCCTTCCCAGTGGCCGCGGGAGTCGCCCATGTACGACTGCATGTGCGCCGGCAGCGTCTTGCGGCCGTCGAGCGGGATGACGCGCGTTTCGTGCACCATCTCGTAGCGGATGGCGACGACGCCCGGGCTCTGCACGATCTCGTACGAGTTGCCGTAGATCGCCGGCATCATCGAGCCAGGCACGCCGCGCGTGATGCAGCGCACGTAGAGCGTCAGGTCCTCGGGGCTGTCGAACGGGCCGGTGTAGTAGCCGTCGCCGCCGCGCCGCGCGGCGCGCGCGGCGGCCGCCCGCCGCTTGGCGTCCTCGGTGGTCGCCGGCATCTTGTAGTCCGGCGGATCGGAGATCATCCAGGCGCGGCTGTT
>DATMDI010000124.1:0-14233 GCA_035557875.1 Vicinamibacterales bacterium | reverse complement strand
TACCTGCCATCGAAGGTTGGAGGATGGGCGAACGTGTTCGAGGCCGCGCGGCAGAAGATGACCGCCGTCAATCCGGCAACAGGCGCGCCGATCGGCGTCTTCATCCCCGCCGCGCAATCCTATTGGGCGTACGCCACGCTGGCGCTGGGCTCGGCCCTGGCGCTGTTCATGTATCCGCACTCGATCACGGCGACGCTGTCCTCACGGAGCCGCAACACCATCCGTCACAACGCCACGATCCTTCCCGCCTACAGCTTCGTGCTCGGGCTGCTGGCGCTGCTCGGATGGGTGGCGATTGCCGCGGGGACCAAGCCGATCGGGCTCGACGGCAAGGTCAACGCGCAGCTCGTGATTCCGCAGCTGTTCGAGGACTACTTTCCGGGGTGGTTTGCGGGCGTGGCCTTTGCCGCGGTCGCCATCGGCGCGCTGGTGCCGGCGGCCATCATGTCGATTGCCGCCGCGAACACGTTCACGCGGAACATCTATCGGGAGTGGATCAAGCCGCAGGCGACGCATGCGGAGGAAGCCAGCATCTCGAAGATCGTCTCGCTGCTGGTGAAGGGCTTCGCGCTGGTGTTCGTGCTGACGCTGGACAAGCAGAACGCCATCAACTTCCAGCTCCTGGGCGGCATCTGGATCCTCCAGACCTTCCCCGCGATCGTCTTCGGGCTCTACACCCGCTGGTTCCACAGCTGGGGGCTGCTCGCCGGCTGGGCCGTGGGCATGGTCTACGGGACGGTCACCGCGTACAACATCGTCAACCCGGCGACGGGCAACCACTTCGGCGGATCGCTGGGCATGATCCCCGTCATCGGGGAGTTGGGCTACATCGCCCTGACGGCGTTCGCGCTCAACGCGCTCGTCTCCGCCGTCGTCACCCTCGTCCTCGATGTCGTCAAGGTCCCTCACGGCCGCGACGAGACGACGCGGATGGACTATCTCGCCGACGAGGGCGACCCGCGCGCTGAGAAGAAGCGCCTCGAGCACACGTTGCCGTCGATCTAGGGCGTTGCAGATTGATTTCGCCGCGTGCTTCTGGGCCTTGGGTCCGGCGCGGCTAAAGGCGCGCCCTACGTTGCGCCGTCATTTGAACTGGAAGTACGCGAGCCCGTTCGTGCCGGACTGTGTGAACCAGAGTCGATCGCCCAGCCGCGAGGGCGGCTGGCGGTCGCTGCCGGCAGTGAGGCCGGTCGCGCCGGCATTGGGCACGCGCAGCGGGAACTCGGTGACGACGCCGTCCGGCGTCACCCGCCCCAGTAACGCGCCACGCGTGAACCAGATGTTGCGGTCGGGCCCCACGGCGATATTGATCGGCGAGCCAGTCTGGGTGGCCATCGGGAACTCGGTGACCTCACCCTGGAGCGTGATGCGCCCCACCCGATTGCCATCAGGCTTGCGGCCGTCCATCGTGCCCGAGAGCTCGACGAACCACATGTGACCGTCGGCTCCGGCGGTGATGTCGCCGGGTCCCGAGTTGGGCCGCGGCAGCGGGAACTCGGTGATGACCCCGGCCGGGGTAATCCGCCCGATCTTGCCGGCGTTGAACTCCGAGAACCAGATGTTGCCGTCGGGACCGGCGGCCAGAGCCCGCGGGCCGCTGTCGGGGGTGGGAATCGGATACTCCGTCATCACCCCCTGCGGGGTGATCTTGCCGATCTTCCCACCGCCAAACTCCCCGAACCAGATGTTGCCGTCGCCCCCCAGGGCAATCGCCCGTGGGAACGCGTTGGGCGTGGGGATCGCGTACTCGGTGATGACGCCGTCCGGAGTGATCCGCCCCATCCGGTTGCCGGTGTGCTCCGAAAACCAGAGGTTGCCGTCGGATCCCAGGGCGATAATGCGCGGCGAGCTGTTGGGGTTGGGGAGCGGGAACTCGGCGAGTCCCGTCCCGTCGGGCCGCATCCGGCCAATGCGATTTCCGGCGCTTTCGGTAAACCAGACCGTGCCGTCTTGAGTAAGGGCGATCGTGGTGGGGCCGCTGCCGGGGTTGGGCAGCGGGAACTCGGTGACGACGCCGTCGGTAGACAGACCCCGCTCGCTCGGACTGAGCCAGCGCTGCCTACCGGACACAGCCGCTCCGATGGCGAGTATCCCTAGCGTGCACAGCCATTTGCGCGTCATAATAGGGGGTCCGGGCCTGCCCGCGGTACGGGCCGGGTCGTAAGTTTATGTCACGCCCGGAGGCGTGGCGATAGTAGCGGTCAGCAAAGACCGGGACCGCTGACAGTATCTGGCAAACCGGCCTAACACCGGTTCGCGATCTCCGACCGGGGAGGGTGGATGCGCCGAGACGCGCTCCTGGTGGCAGTTCTTGCGGTGCTCGCGGTCGGCATTGGCCGCGCGACCGGAGACGGAGGCCGCCCGGCTCAGACTGCGGCATCGCCGTCCGCGCCCGCCGCGGCGGCGCAGCAGACCGCGCCGGCACCCGTGCGCTCATCGAACGCCGCGCCGGCGCCGGCACTGCCCGACCGCGCGCTCATCCAGAAATACTGCGTCGGCTGCCACAGCGATCGGCTGAAGACCGCCGGCCTGTCGCTGCAGGACGCCGACCCGTCGGCGGCCGTTCTCGACGGCCGCCTGTGGGAAAGGGTGCTGGAAAAGCTGCACGGCGGCATGATGCCCCCGCAGGGGATGCCGCGGCCCGACGCGGCCACGCTGGGCGCCTTCGTCGCCTCGCTCGAGGGCACGCTCGACCGTCAGGCATCCGCCGCGGCGACTCCGGGCCACAAGCCGCCACACCGTCTGAACCGCACGGAATACGGCAATGCCATCCGGGACCTGCTCGATCTGAACGTCGACGCGTCGAACCTGCTGCCGGCCGACGACGAGAGCTTCGGCTTCGACAACATCGCCGGCGTCCTCCGCATCTCGCCCTCGTTGCTCGAGCAGTATCTCGGGGCGGCGCGCAAGGTCAGCGGCCTCGCGGTCGGCACCGACAAGGACGTCATCCGCCTCGGCTTCCGCGTCCCGCCGGACGACTCGCAGGAGGACCAGGTAGACAGCCTGCCGCTCGGCACGCGCGGCGGACTCTCGTTCACCCACACCTTCCCGCAGGACGCCGAGTACGAGTTCAGCGTGTTCCTGCTGCGCAACATCGTCGGCTACATGATCGGCCTCGAGTTCGCGCACCAGCTCGAGATCTCGATCGACGGCGAGCGCGTGTTCACCGCGCAGGTGGGCGGCGAGCAGGACAACCTCGCATCGGACAAGAACATGTCCGAGACCGCCAACGTGATTGACCAGCGGCTGAAGGCGCGCGTCAAGGTGAAGGCCGGCCCGCGCACCGTGGCGGTCACCTTCATCAAGCGGAATCACGCGGAATCGGACGAGCCGCTGCAGCCGCACGAACGCAATCACGATCTGCAGGACATGAACGGCCTGCCGCAGGTCGATCACGTCAACCTGACGGGCCCCTTCAATCCCACCGGTCCTGGCGACACGCCGAGCCGGCGCCGCATCTTCGCGTGCCGTCCGGCGCAGGCGGCGGAGGAAGCCGCCTGTGCGCGCAGAGTGCTGTCAACGCTCGCGCGCCGCGCCTACCGCCGGCCCGTCACCGCCGACGACATGGCGCCGGTGATGGAACAGTACGAGGCGGGCCGGAAGGCCGGCTCGTTCGACACCGGCGTCGAGCACGGGCTGAGGCTCATCCTCGCCAACCCCAAGTTCCTTTTCCGCGTCGAGCGGTCGCCGTCGAAGCCGGGGCCGGTCACCGACGTCGAGCTGGCGTCACGGTTGTCGTTCTTCCTCTGGAGCTCGATTCCCGACGACGCGCTCATCGACGCCGCGGCGAGCGGCCGCCTGTCCACTCGCGCCGGCATCGAACGTCAGGTGGTGCGCATGCTCGCCGACCCCAAGGCGCGCGCACTCACCGACAACTTCGCCAGCCAGTGGCTGCTGCTGCGCAACCTGCGCGGGCACGTGCCGACGCCCGGCGACTTCCCGAACTTCGACAACGAGCTCCGCCAGGCGTTCCGGCAGGAAACCGAGCTCTTCTTCCAGAGCATCGTCAAGGAGAACCGCAGCGTTCTCGACCTGATCGACGCCGACTACACGTTCGTGAACGAGCGGCTGGCGCGGCACTACGGCATGCCGAACGTCTACGGCAGCAACTTCCGCCGCGTCGCGGTGACCAACCCGGTGCGCCGCGGGCTGCTCGGTCAGGGCAGCGTGCTGACGGTGACGTCGTATCCCAACCGCACCTCGCCCGTGCTGCGCGGCAAGTACATTCTCGAGAACATCCTCGGCACGCCGCCGCCCGCGCCGCCGGCCAACGTGCCCGCGCTCTCGGACAACGAGGCCGGCCAGGAGCCGAAGTCGCTGCGCGAGCGCCTCGAGCTGCACCGGCGCACGCCGGCCTGCGCCAGCTGTCACCGGGTGATGGACCCGCTCGGATTCGCCCTGGAGAACTTCGACGGCATCGGCGCCTGGCGGGTCAAGGAACCGGGGGGCGCTATCGACCCCACCGGCAAGCTGGCCGACGGCAGCGACGTGGACGGCCCGGTGGCCCTCCGGACGGCCATCATGCGGCACCCGGAACAGTTCGTCCGCACCTTCGTGGAAAAGTTGATGACCTATGGCCTCGGCCGCGGGCTGGAGCATTACGATATGCCGGTCGTGCGTGGCATCACCCGCGACGCGGCCCGGCAGACCAACCGGTTTTCGGCCATCGTCACCGGCATCGTCAGCAGCGCCCCGTTCCGGATGAAGGCGCCGCAGGCCGACGGCGCCCCGCTCGTAGCGGGCGGTCTTTAGACCGACCGGGATGTAGGGAGACACTGATGTACATCACTCGAAAACACCTGCCGCGGCGAACCTTCCTGAAAGGCGTCGGCGTCACCATGGCGCTGCCGCTGCTCGACTCGATGGTGCCCGCACGGACGCTGCTGGCGCAGACGGCGGCCAAGCCGGTGTCGCGGCTCGGCTTCGTCTACGTGCCGCACGGCGCCATCATGGACAAGTGGACGCCGGCCACCGAGGGCGCCGGTTTCGAGTTCACCCCCATCCTCAAGCCGCTCGAGGCGCACCGGAACTACGTGAACGTGGTCAGCGGCCTCGGCCACAAGGCCGCGGACTCGACCGCCGTGCACTCGCTGAGCCCGACGACGTGGCTGAGCGGCGTGCGTCCGAAGGCGACGCAGGGGGTCGACGCGTTTGCCGGCATCACGGCCGACCAGATTGCCGCGCAGGCTATCGGTCAGGACTCGCCGCTGCCGTCGATGGAGCTCGCCACCGAGGACCACTCGGGCCTCATCGGCTCGTGCGACGTCGACTACGGCTGCATCTACATGAACACCCTGTCGTGGCGCACGCCCACGACGCCGCAGCCGATGGAGATCAATCCGCGCAAGGTCTTCGAGCGGATGTTCGGCGAGGGTGGCAGTGCTGCCGAGCGCGTCGCGCGCATCCGGGAAGACCGCAGCATTCTCGACGCGATCGCCAAGGAGGCGGCCGGCCTGCAGCTGCAGCTCGGCCCGTCGGATCGCCAGACGATGTCGCAGTATCTCGAGAACGTGCGCGAGATCGAGCGCCGCATCCAGCGCGCCGAGAAGAGCCAGGGCGAGCAGGAGCTGCTGCTGCCGTCGCGCCCGGCCGGCGTCCCGTTCGACTTCGAGGAGCACGTCCGGCTGATGTACGAGCTGATGACCCTGGCCTACCAGGCCCAGGTCACGCGCGTCATCACCTTCATGGTGTCGCGCGAGGTCAGCAACCGCACCTACACGCAGGTGGGCGTCTCCGACGGCCACCACGCCATCTCGCACCACCAGAACCGCGCCGAGAAGATGGAGAAGAACGTCCGCATCCAGACGTTCAACGTCAACATGTTCGGCGAGTTCCTGACGAAGATGAAGGAGACGCCGGACGGCGACGGCTCGCTGCTGGATCACACGGTGCTGCTCTACGGCAGCAACATGAGCAACAGCAACGCGCACGACCACTTTCCGCTGCCGAACCTGGTGGTGGGCGGTGGCGCGGGCTCGCTCAAGGGCGGCCGCCACCTGCGCTACCCCGATCACACGCCGATGACGAACCTGCTGGTGTCGATGCTCGACAAGGCGGGCGTGCGGCACGAGACGCTGGGCGACAGCACGGGGCCGTTGGCGGGTCTCTGACGTGGGGGCCCGGCTTAGCCGGCCCAGGGCCGCCTGAAGGCGGCCCCTACAAAGGAAAACGCTCCGATGCGCAGCACGCTCACAACGCTCGTCGTGGTTTCGGCCCTGACCGGTACGGCGGTTTTCGCGCAGACGCCGGCGCCGAACGCTGCGCAGCTCGTCGCGGCGGTCAAGGCCGGCGAGTCGGCCACGGCGTTGTCGCTCCTGCAGCGCAAAGCCGATCCCAACGCCGCCGAAGTGGACGGCACCACGGCGTTGCACTGGGCGGTGCGCAACGGAGACGTGACGCTGCTGGATCGTCTGCTGCGCGCGGGCGCGAAGGCGGATGCCGCCAACCGCTACGGCGTGACGGCGCTGCCGCTGGCGTGCCAGCAGGGCGACCCGGCGATCGTCGAGCGGCTGCTCAACGCCGGCCTCAGCGCGAACCTCACCGGGCCGTTGGGCGAAACGGCGCTCCACACCTGCGCGCGGTCGGGCCACGTGGCCGCGGCCAAGATGCTGGTGACGCGCGGCGCGTCGCTCAACGCCGTCGAGAGCTGGCGCGGCCAGACGCCGATCATGTGGGCGGCGGCGCAGGGCCACGGCGAGATGGTCGCGATGCTGGCCGAGGCCGGCGCCGACGTGAACGCGCGCTCGGGCATCATCGCCTGGGAGCGGCAGCGCACGTCGGAGCCGCGCGACAAGTGGCTCCCGCCCGGCGGGTTCACGCCGCTGCTGTTCGCCGCGCGGGAGGGCCGGGTAGACGCGGCCAAGGCGCTCATCGCCGCGGGTGCCGACGTCAGCGCGATCGATCCCGACCGGCAGTCCGCGCTCGTCATCGCGCTCATCAACGGCCACTTCGACGTCGCCAACCTGCTCATCGACAACGGCGCGGACGTGAACGCTGCCGACAAGGTGGGCCGGACCGCTCTGTGGGCGGCCGTGGACTACAACACGCCGCCGCAGTCCAACCGGCCGGCGCCGAATCCGTTCGACGAGGAGGCGACCAGCCTCGACGTCATCAAGAACCTGCTCGCGCACGGGGCACGTGTCGACGCGGCGCTCACCGCGCAGGTTCCCTACCGGACCAAGCTGGATCGCGGCGCGGACGGCGTGCTCGGCGCCGGCACCACGCCCCTGCTGCGCGCCGCCAAGGCCGGCGACACACCGGTGGTGAAGCTGCTGCTCGAGAGGGGCGACAATCCGAAGGCGGTGACGCGCAACGGCGTCAACGGCCTCATGATGGCCGCCAACGTCGCCGCTCGTGAAGAGGACAGGACGGGCCGCGGCAAGACGCAAAAGGACGCGATCGAGACGATCACGCTGATGCTCGCCGCCGGCGTCGATGTCAACGCGGCCGACACCCTGGGCCGCACCGCGGTGCACGGCGCGGCGCTGTGGGGCCTGACCGACGTCGTCCGGTTCCTGCACAAGAGCGGCGCGACGCTCGACGTGGAGGACAAGCGGCGCTTCACTCCGCTCGAAGCCGCACTCGGCATGGCCGGGGGCTTCGGCTTCGATTCGAAATCGAGCGTCGTCCGCGAGGACACAGCCAAGGCGATTCGTGAGCTCATGGGCGTGGCGCCCGACTACGTCCCCCCGGCGCGGCCCCACCCGCCGGCGCCGGGCGGTGGCCGCAACGCGGCTTCGGACGACTAGCCGCCGGCTGCCCCGGCTTCGCGCCAGGCGGGTCCAAAGACCCTCTGAACGTAGAACCGCCAGACTGCGATCCCAACACGTCCGTAGGCCATAAACACCGATCTTACGGAAAAGTTGTCATCGAGCAAGTGGGGCGCGTACCCGAAAAGCCCACCCAACCTGTTGGCAACACGCGGGTAATACGCGCGCTGCCACTCGTTGCGCCGATGGCCCCCAAGTTGCTCCAGCTGGGAGTGCGCGGAGCCGACCAGCGGGACGCGCCGGAGAAGCCATGACCTTCAACACACTCGTCGAGCGCGTGAGAGAAGACTTCGCGGAGATGCCGGGCCTGGAAGTGACGATGGCCCAGGGAGTGCGTCTCTGGAATATCGGCGCCGACGACTGCCGCTTCGTCATCGACGCCCTCGTCGACGTGGGCTTCCTGAAATGGACGACGAAGCGCACGGTCATCCGCACCGGGCGCTCCTTGACGATGGGAAGGGTCGGCACCAGTTGAGCTACAAAACGGTGAGACCGGCCCTTCACGCCAACAGGATCGTGCGAATCGCCTGAGCGACCCGTCAGCCCGTCACTTCTGCGCCGAGAGCTTCTTGATCTGCTCCACGGCGCTCGAAACCTTGTAGTCCAGGAAGATTCTGCCCATTTCCGCGGTCGCCGGCGACACGTCGGCCATCATCCCGGCGGCCGGCTCGGGGCCGGCGGCGCTGGCGCCGTAGCGGTCCCGGCGGATGTGGCGGTTGTCGCCGTCGAGCGCGACGACCTGCGCCGTCTCGGCGACCCCGGCGTGCCCGCCCGGCGCGACCTGGCGCTCCTTGAGGTAGGCGTTCATCTGCTGTCCCGGCTGGGTAGCGATGTCCACGTAGAACACGCGCGCGCCCTTGCGGCGGGCATCGGCGTCCAGCCCCTCGGCCGCCAGCCGCAGTTCGGCCTGGCCGCCGCCGTGGTCGCCCATCAGATAGACCTGCTTGAACCCGGCGGCGACCGCGCTCTGGGCGACCTGCCGCATGACGCCGAGGAACACCTCGGAACTGAGCGACACGGTGCCCGGAAAACGCATGTGCCCGGTCTTCTCGGTGGCGTCACCCGCGGGCGAGAACGGCATCACCGGATAGACCAGCGCATTGCCGAGCCGCTCGGCAATCAGCCCTGCCACGTGCCGCGCGATCAGGTTGTGTTTGGCAAGCGACATGTGGGGGCCGTTTTGCTCGGTGCCGCCCGCGTACAGGATCGCGGTCGTCCTGCCGGCGGCCATCGCGTCGCGGATTTCGAACCAGGTGAGGTCTTCGATGTGAACCGAGCGCGTCTGGGCCGAGGCTGATACCGCGGCCAAGAGCAGCGCGCCGACCATCGTGAACGTGCGCATCATGTGCCTCCTTTGAACGGGTGCGATTCGCGACCAATCTGCAGGGCGGGCTCGAGGCCGCCCGCCGCGTGGGCGGCGGATTGCGCTCCGCGACCGCGCCAAGATTCTGTCGCAATTGCGCCTCGGTGCGCGCGCCGATGATGAGCGACGACACCGACAGCTCTCAGCCCCCTCTCGGGACCGTTCCCAAAGGGCCTGAACGCCACAGCTTGCATAGAAAATCTGCTAGCGGAACAAGACGACGACACGAGAGGCGGGAGCGGCGTAAGATGACAGTTGCCTCGGGGGCTCGATCGGGTTCACTATCCTCAGCTGAGCCGAACGCGGCACTGACCCATGGGCGCACTCCGAGTCGTTCTGGTCGAAGACCACACCTTGATGCGCGCCGGCATCCGGGCATTGCTTCAGGCATTGCCGGATGTCGAGGTCGTGGGCGAGGCCGATAACGGTCCCGATGCGGTCTCCCTCGTGGCGTCGACGCGCCCCGATCTGATCCTGCTCGACATCACCCTCCCCGAGATGAACGGGCTCGAGGTGGCCGAGCGCGTGGCCAAGGAGTACCTGCCCACACGCACCATCATCCTGTCGATGCACACCGATGCGGTCTACGTGCGCAAGGCGCTTCAGGCTGGAGCGTCGGGCTACATCGTCAAGGACGCGGGCGTCCAGGAGCTCGAGGCGGCCATCCGCGCGGTGACACGCGGAGAAACCTACCTGAGTCCCGGGGTCAAAGGCCCCTCGGCGCAATACCTCTCGAACGATCCGACCGAAGATCCGCTGAAGCGCCTGACCCGCCGGCAGCGCGAGACCCTCCAGTTGATGGCCGAGGGCTTCGGCACGCGCGCCATCGCGGAGCGTCTGAACGTGAGCGTCAAGACCGTCGAGTTCCACCGCGCCGAGTTGATGAACCGGTTGGAGATCCACGACGTGCCCGGCCTGGTCCGCTTCGCGATTCGCGCCGGGCTGGTCTCCTCTGAGACCTGACCAGGCACGACGGTCGAGCGGCCGCCGCGTGACAGCCAGGGTTTCCCGGCTCAGGGATCTCCTGGCTCCGTTTCGATCTCCTGGGTGGGACCAACTGCGCAATGGCTGGGCCAGACGTGCCTCGCGCACGACTTCACCACCACGCCGCGCTTCCTGGGCCCTCGCGCCGTGCATGCGGGTGACAGTCCGCAGTACACGAGCCGCTCACAATCAGTGTGCAAAACCCCGGCGAAAAACAGACGAGCTCCGGAGACGTTCGCGTAGCATCAATCGCAGCGGCCCGGACCGTTGGCGTGTATCCGACGGTCGGCGCGTACCCACGGGTGTTTGGAATCGAGATGAACGACCACGGAGCGACCCCCCCGCCGGATGTGGACGAGTCAGCCGCCTGGCTCGATTTTCTCGAAGAGTGCCGTCTGATCCTGTCCCTCAAGGAGCCGAACGAGCCAGACGAGCCCCCACGTACGGCGGCCCTGACGCCCAGATTGTTCGAGACGGCCAGCCAGCTCAAGACCCGCACCGCGCGCGTCCTGGCACGAGTGATGATCACGAGGCTGGCCGAACGCCTCGCCATTGCGCCGACGGCGCCGCGGGCCGTCAAGGCGGAGCCGGCGCCCTTCATCACGTCCGACGCCGATTCCCTGCTCCAGTCGTCGGCGCCAGCCGTGGTCGATTCGCGCGTCCGCACTGTGCTGCAGTACGTGGAGTCCCGCCACGTCAACTCGGCGTGCCGTCTCGACGACGTGGCAAAAAATCTCCGCGTGTCGCGCTCCTACTTGAGCCGCCTGGTGTTCAAGGAAACCGGAGTGACCTTCAACCGGCACCTGCAGCTGGCGCGGATGAACACCGCGGCGCGGCTGCTGCAGGAAAGCGAGTTGAGCATCAAGGAGATCTCTTCCGGCACCGGCTACGAGCACGTACCGAGCTTCGACCGGCAGTTCCGCAGCCACTTCAATCGCACTCCTGGCGATTTCCGCCGCGCCATCCGCCTCTCGTGATCGGCATCCGCCGGTCGTGTCCGATTCTGCTCACGCCGTCGCAGCCCGGCACAGGTCTGCACGCCTCACCGGACACGTCCGCTACTGATTTGACGGCCCCTGCGATACCGGGGCTCTTGTGCAACCGCGAGTCCGGGTCGAGAACAAGAGAGACCGCAGGAGCATCATGGAGTCAGGCCAGACGCGCCCGCCCGGAACCATACTTCTCGTCGAGAACGAGTACGCGCTGCGCGAGCTGATGCGGCGCTTCCTCGAAGGCTCCGGCTATGCGGTGCTCAATGCTCGCGACGGTGACGAGGCGCTGTCCGTGGCCACGGCCCACGCCACCCCAATCGATCTGTTGCTGACCGACGTTGTGATGCCGGGGATGAGCGGATTCGCGCTCGCCTCGCGCGTCGCCGAGCTCCACCGCGAGACCAAGGTGCTCTACATCTCGGGCTATGCCGACGACTACGACGGGATCAAGCAAGGGCTGACCGAATCTGGCCAGCCCTTGCTGTTGAAGCCGTTCTCGCAGGCGGAGTTGTTCAGGAAGGTGGACGAAGTGCTCAGCGCTACTGGTCCAGTGTTCCCGGTCCGGAACTGAACCCGGCCGCGCCGTTCCCGGCACCGTCCCGGCCCCTCGCGGCCAGCGCCTTTCCTACGAACTCCCACGCCCGCTCGGCCGGCGCGCCATTGGCGTGCACGCGAGCCGCGGCTCCGAGCAGACCGGCGCTCTTCACGAGCTGGGCGTCGAGCGCCGCGGCATTGCCGGCCAGTTCCTGCAGCAGTTCCACCCATCGGGCGGCGATGGCCTGCGCTTCCGGGCCGGCCGGATCCGTTTCCACCACGTGCTCGACATCGCCGAGCAGCTGCTGCCAGCGGCGGCGAAGCTCGTTGCGATCGGGCGTCCGGGGAGGCGGCGGCGCCGCCTCCCGGAGCGGCGTGTCCTCCAGCCCGTGAGGCTGGTCTTCCTGCGGTCCGACCGCTTCGATCAGGCTGCGCAAGGCCGCCGCGTCGGCCTCCTGCCCGTTCTCGAGCGCCAGTTCCACGTTCTGAATTGCCGTAATCGCCTTCTCGAGCAGGGGCCTTCGCCGCTCGAGCACGGCCCGCTGCATGTGGAGGGCGCGGGCGAGGCCCGGCCCCCCGGACCGGCGCAGAGCCGCGATCTGCCGGAGAGGAACGCCGACGGACTTCAGCGCCAGGATCTGGACGAGGCCCTGCAGATCCTGATCGGAGTAGGTGCGGTGGCCGGCGCGACTGCGCACCGGCTTGAGCAACCCGAGATGGTCGTAGTGCTGGAGCGCGCGGACGGTCAGGCCCGTGAGACGGGCAAACTCGTGGATCTGATACCCCCGCCGAACTGTACTGTCACCCATAAAAGGTGAAAACGCCGGAGAGCCCCAAGTCGAACATCGCGCGATCGAATGTTAGCCGAACGTTCATTTCATTAGCCGTCGATGCTCGACCCCGCCCGGATCTGCACGATGCGCCGATAGACCCTTTCAGACTCATGCGTAACCTTCTGGCGCAGACAAGAGACGAATTCGAGTCGCTCACGACGCTCCCGGCGATTCGACGTTACGGGCCGGTCGCTGCCGGCCTTGCGGCGACGGGCTGGGTCGCCCTCGTCGGACACTCGTACCAGGCGGAGCTCCTGGCGCTCTCAGTGGCCGCGGTCGTCCTGGGCGCCTGGCTTTCGGGCCGCGCCCCGTCCGGCGGCTACGAGGGCGTGCTCGAATCGATCGAACGGCGGGTGGAGGAAAGGACGCGGGCCCTCATCGAGGCCAGCCGGGCGGCCCTGCGGGCTGAGACGGAGGACCGGCGCCGGCTCGAGGCCGAGCTGCGCCAGGCGCAGAAGCTCGAGGTCATCGGCCACCTCGCCGGGGGCGTCGCCCTCGACTTCAACAACATCCTGATGGTGATCCAGGGCTACACCGACCTGCTGCTGGCCCAGGCCGGCGACATCGGCACGACCCGGAGCGATCTCCGGGAGATTCAGCAGGCCGCTCGCCGCGGCAGCGACCTCACCCGGCAGCTGCTCGCCTTCGGACGGAAGCAGGTGCTCGCCATCCGCCCGCTCGATCTCAACGCGGTGCTCGTGGACACCAGCCACATGCTGGCCCGGCTGATCGGCGAAGGCGTGCGGCTGGATCTGCAGACGGCCACCGGGAGCTGCCCTGTCGAAGCCGATCGCGTTCAGGTCGAACAGGTCCTCATCAACCTGGCGGTCAACGCGCGGGACGCGATGTCGGGGCGGGGCACGCTGACGGTGGCGCTGGATCGCGTCGTGGTCACCGCCGGCACCGCCGATCTGGCCCGCGGATCCTACGCGAGACTCACCGTGCGCGACACGGGGTGCGGCATGGACGAAACCACCCGCACGCGGATCTTCGAGCCGTTCTTCACCACCAAAAGTCCGGGCAAGGGTAGCGGGCTCGGGCTGGCGACGGTGTACGGCGTGGTCAAGCAGCTTGGCGGGCACGTAGCCGTCGAGAGCGCGCCGCTCCAGGGCACTACGTTCACCGTGCACCTTCCCGCGACCACCAAGCCGGTGGACACCGCGCGCGAGGCGGTGGCCGCGGCGCCGGCACGGGCCCACGAGACGGTGCTTCTCGTCGAAGACGATCGCGCGGTGCGGTCGGTCATCGACAACGTGCTGCGCCGTCACGGCTACGACGTGCTGCAGGCCGGGGGGCCGCGCGAAGCGCTGGCCGTGGCCCTTCGGCACGCGGGCACCATCGACCTGGTGCTGGCGGACGTGATCATGCCGGAAATGAGCGGGCCCGAGATGGTGACCCTGCTCGCCGAACGGCACCCCGCGACGCGGGCGATCTTCCTGTCCGGGTACTCGGCCGAGTCGCTGGTGGGGGAAGGCGTGATCGAGTCGCGAGCACGACTGGTGCAGAAGCCGGTGGCCCCGATGGAGCTCTTGTCGGCCGTGCGCCGCGCCCTCGGCGACCCGCCACCCGCCACCCCGGCCGCCAGGCTGGCCGGCTAGCTGCTAGCCTGGAGCGATGCGGCCAGCGCCAGCGGGAGTGATGCTGACGGTGAAAGTCGTCCCCAGGGCGTCGAAACCGGGGCTCACCGTGGACGAGGACGGGACGCTGCGCGCGCGACTGCACTCGCCGCCGGTCGAGGGCGCTGCCAACGACGAACTG
>DATMDI010000123.1:0-7415 GCA_035557875.1 Vicinamibacterales bacterium | reverse complement strand
TCGTTCAGTCGCGTCGCGACTGGCAGACCGGAATAGTGATCAGCCGCGGCTGGTATCGGAGCCTGGAAAACCAACTGTTCGATCCCGATGCAACCGACGCGAACGAACCTCAGGTCAATGTTGCCCCAATCGAATTCCTGGCCCACAGCAAACTGTCGTCGTCGATCGACATCGGTGCCGGTCTGGGCGTGGCCCTCTTCCGGACGGAGAGGGCAGGCAATCCGGAAGCCTATCCAAAGTTCGACGAAAGCAATCTGGAGAGCAAGTCGTTCTATCTAGTACCACTCAGTGTCGTGGTGCGGCCCGGTCGCCTCTTCACGAATTCTCGTTGGGCGTCGATTCTTGGATATCGGATGA
The DNA here is from genome assembly GCA_035557875.1 of Vicinamibacterales bacterium. Classification (GTDB taxonomy): domain Bacteria; phylum Acidobacteriota; class Vicinamibacteria; order Vicinamibacterales; family UBA2999; genus DASYRM01. Next base: position 7,058 of record DATMDI010000123.1, on the reverse strand, counting down.
GCCTTCGCTATTTCGGCGACCTCGATACGACCAATTTCGCGCTGAAGCCCCCCCTGACGAATCAGACGCCGTCGTACACGCAGAAGGGCGAGTTCGTGTGGGGCGCTGCCGCGTTCATCGATGGCGTTGCCGCCGTCGAACTTCTGGGCGATCTCTTTCGATAGGAGTGTTGCCGAAGGCTACTTCGACTCGAACGCCTTGATCGCGCCGGTGACCTGCGGGATCACGTCGTTCGGCACCGCGATCGACAGCTGGTAGTGGACGATCTCGAAGCCCTTCGCGGTCGGCCGCACCACGCCTGTCGCCTGCAGGATGCCCATCGACGAGCGCACCTGCTCGTCGAACCACACGATCTGCCGGTCGGGCGTGAAGCTGACGTTGCGGTGGAGCGGTGTGAACGCCCAGGCCGTGGGCCGGGCAAACGCCGGCTTGGCCCACTCGCGAAACACCTCCTTCGTCCAGCGCTCCGTCTTGTCGGTGCCGATGTAGATGCCGTCGGCCGCGATCTTGTCGAAGAAGGCCGGGCGCGCCTGCGCCGCATCCTGATGCCACTCGTCGACAAAGGCGTTGAGCAGGGCCCGGAACGCGTCGTCGGGGACGGCCGGCTGCTGCGCCGGCGCCGGCGAGCAGGCGGTGGCGGTGAACAGGGCCGCCACGAATAGGACCCGGGCACACAGACGCGCAGTCATCTCAACTACGGGAGCCGGATGGCGTAATCGAGCCAGCACCATTCCGGGTCGAGGGCGGCGTCGCCGCCGGCTGCCGCGTCGAACGCCCGGGCGGGCCCGGCCGGCCCGGTCTCGCGCACCGCCGGGTCGAGCGCTCGCGCCACCTGGGTCCGCACGTCCTCGACGTGCATCCGCGTCGCGCGGTCCGTCACCCGCGCCAGCGCGGTCTGCAGGTCGCGGTCGAGCGTCTTGAGCTCACCGCGGAAGAAGGCGCGCGCGTCGTCGGCCGAGGCCTGGCGGCCGTTGATGCGCTCCGACAGCGTCTCGACATAGGCGCGCTGCAGATTACGCCGATAGGCGTCCACCTTCACCGGCGCCGAGGTGTACACCTCGTTCCAGATCCCCTTGCGCACGTCGGCGAGGAAGTCCACCGCCTGATAGGCCGCATCCCCGTCGAGCGACTCCTGCTCGACCAGCCGCTCGACCCGCGCACTGGTCAATAGCGCACCCAGCACCCGTACCTGCGCCGCCTGTACGCGGTCGAGGGCGCCTGTCGGCTCGATGCGGCGAAGGATCTCGGGCTGCACCATCCACGCCGGCACCTGGAACGCGTTGGCGTTGAGGAAGGCTACGGCGCGGGCCTGCTTGTCGCGCGGGAACGCCGTGAAGCGCACCCCGGTCTGGCCGGCGTGTTTCTGCTGCGAGCTGACGCCGCCGACGATCGCCGCCACGTGATTCAGTTCCACGGCCCACTGGCCGAGCAGGCGTCCGTAGACCTTCTCGAGATCGTCGAACGGTTCGCCGGGTTGTGCCGTCGTGGCCGGAAGCAGCATGCCGGCCACGCGCGCCAGATTCTTGAGCCCCAGCGCCGTCGACGCGACGGCGTCTTCGTCGCCAACCGCTTCGGTGAGTTCTCCCGGATCGGCGCCGCGGGATCCGGAGGTGGAGAACCGCAGGTGCGGCGTGTCGTCCTGCTGGCGCGCCCAGGTGTCGAGCGTGCTCTTCTCATCGTCGGCCGCATGGGCGGCCGGGATCGGCTTGTAGCCCCACATCGTCGCCCACTTGTCGTAGGGGCCAATGCGCGGGATCAGATCCTCCGGGTCGATACCGTCCTCGGGCTGCACGACGTAGTTGAAGCGCGAGTAATCCATCAGCGTCGGCGTGTGGCCCATGGTCTTGAGCCATTCGCGATCGCGCAGCTTCGCCGCCGGGTAGAGCGAGCTCGCCTTCATGTTGTGCTGGAAGCCGAGGGTGTGGCCGACCTCGTGCGCGGCCACGTACTCGACCAGCCGGCCCATGAGCGCGTCGGGCAGCGGCAGCGTCTTCGCCCGCGGGTCGAGCGGCCCGGCCTGTACGAAGTACCAGTCGCGCACCAGGCTCATGACGTTGTGGTAGAACTGGATGTCCGCTTCGAGAATCTCTCCCGTCCTGGGGTCGTGGATGTGCGGACCCGACGCGTTCTCGATCGTCGACGGCAGCCAGCGGATCACCGAGTAGCGGGCGTCCTCCGGACTCCAGTCGGGATCCTCGGCCGGCGCCGGTGCGTCTTTCGCGAGGATGGCGTTCTTGAAGCCCGCCGCTTCGAATGCGCTCTGCCAGCTCTCGACGCCCCGCTTCAGATACGGAACCCACTTGGCGGGCGTAGCCGGATCGATCCAGTAGACGATCGGCTTCACGGGCTCCGACAGCGCGGCCGAAGGGTCCTTCTTTTCCAGACGGTAGCGCGTGATGTAGCGGCGCTCCGGCGCGCGGTGCTCGTCCTTGCCGTAGTCCATCTGCCGCACCGAGAAGTAGCCGACGCGCTCGTCGAACAGGCGCGGCGTCATCGGCTTCTCGGGCAGCAGCACCATGCTGTAGTGCATGACCACGCTGGAGCTGCCGGGACGGGCTGGCGGACCGCCGCGCCCTCCCGCGGGCGCGCCCGCCGCGCCAGCGGGCAGATCGGGAGGCGTGTTGTAAGTTTGCGTGGCCTCCACCTCGACGTTCTCGGGGAACGACACCGCGCGATCGACGAACGACCGCGCCGGGTCGAAGGTGCGGGCGCCCACGCGTGTGCGGGCGCTGAACTCCGGCACGTCGCTGGTGAAGAGGCGGGTGACGTCGATGACCGCCGTCTCGTTAGGGCCGACCGCCTCGACGTTGAAGGCCATCAGGATGGCGTCGTGGTTGGCCGCCTGCACGGCGCGCGAGATCGGGCTGTCGCTCGCCGCCACCACCTCGTACGACACGCTGCGCAGGAGGATGCGATCGCCGCGGCGTTCCCACTTCACGACCCGGTTGCCGGCGGCCTGGCCGCCGTAGCCGGCGCCGAGCGTCGTCCGGGCGATCTGGCTCACCCAGAGGAAATCTTTGCCCAGCTTGTCCTTCGGGATTTCGTAGAACAGCCGGTCCTTGATGCGGTGCACCGCGAAGACGCCGGTGTCCGACACGGCATCCTTGGTGATGACGCGTTCGTAGGGCCGAATCTCGGGCTCTCGACCGGGGCGAGGGGCGCCGCCGCCTTCGGGCGCCTGCGCCTGCGGCTCGGGGCCGGCGGGCGGCGGATCCTGCGCCCATGACGCCGTCGCCGCGAACGTGACCGCCGCCACCATTGCTACCGCCGTCAGCCGTCTGTTCATCGTGAGCCTCACGCGCCTCGCGGGCGCTCTGTCGCTGGCTCATTGTACGTATCCCGCTGCTAGACTTGGGCCCGCGAATCCGGCCTTTCAAGAGGAGGCGACCCGTGCCCACCAGAATGCTGTTCCTGCTCGTGGCGCTGCTGGCGGCCGTGGCCGCCGAGGCGCAGCAGCCGCCGTTGCCGCCGGACATCAACCCGGTGACGCTGTCGCGGCTTCCGCCCATCAACCGCAACGAGCTCGACGCCGAGGGGCAGAAAGCGTTCGACGCCAGGGCCACGCCGCCGATGCCGGCGCCCGGGCCCGGGCACGTGACGATCTACAGCCCGCGCACCACCGAGGGCCTGGGGCTGATCGGACGCTCCCTCGGCGTCCCTCGCGGCGATACCTTTCCGCTGGGCGGCCGGGTGTTTCAGCTCGTGGTCCTGATCACCGCGCGCGAGATCGACCAGCAGTACGAGTGGAGCGCGCACGAGCCCGCGGGGCTGCGCGTCGGGCTCGAGCAGTCGGTGATCGACGTCGTGAAGTACGACCGCGACGTGACCGGACTGGCCGAGAAGGACGCGACAGTGATTCAGTTCCTGCGCGCGCTGCTGCGCGAGCACAAGGTGAGCAGCGAGCTGTGGGCGAAGATGGTGACGCTGTTCGGCCGTCAGCGGACGGTCGACATCATGATGCTGATGGCGGACTACTTCACCGTGGGCACGATGATGAACGCCGTGGACCAGCACCTGCCGCCCGACCGCAAGGCGCTGCTCCCGCCGCGGAAGTAGGGGCGCCTCCAGGCGGCGCAGGGCCGGCTGACGCGGGTCCCTACCTGATCATGTGGGGCCTGGACTTCTCGTTCTCGTTGCAGATGAACTCGAAGAGCTCGGTGCCCGTGGTGTAGCGGGCATTCACCGTGGTTGTCCACGGCCTCGTGTAATAGGTCGGATCGGTGATCGTGTACTCGATGTCGAGCCGGCCGATATTGGGGCGGCTGAACTTTTCGATCACCACGAGCTTGTCGCTCGAGGGAAGGCCGTTGTGATCGAGCCACGTCTTGCCGTTGAGACCGCGGGTCTCGACCACGAGCGTGTCGCCCTCCCACCGTCCCTTCGAGAAGCCCAGCCAGCTGGGATTGAGGTCTTCGGCGAACTCGCGCCCATCGAGGTGCACCTGGCGCCACAGGTTGAAGGCTTCATAAACGAGCAGCACCAGGTTGTCGGTCTGCACGATCTTGAACGGCACCGGCGCCTGGTTGATCTTGGGCACGCCCTGCGGCAGGCAGTGCGCGTCGGGCTCCTCGTAACCGAGCAGCCCGGTGGCGCGCGAAGCGTGAATCTTCTGCGCGCCAGAGGTCATCGGCACCTTCTCGAGGCCGATGTCCGCCGCCAGGTTCTGGAAGTAGCGGTAGGTCGGGGTGTAGATGCCCGTGAGATCGGGCTTGCCAGACGCCGTCCTCGGCGCCGGTGCGGACAGGTTCGGTTTACCGTCAGGGCCCAGGGGCATGTTGTTGGGCAGATTGCGCCACTGCGCCGCTGCTGGCAGCGCCACGAGCAGCGCCGCGAATGCTGCGGCACACGCCGGGGCCAACGATCGAGGGAGATGAGCGGGGCGGGTGGCTGACCTGTACATGACCCCGACATTGTATGGCGACCGCGCTCAGCCGAACGTGGGCCGCCACCAGCGTGCCCCCACCGACATCTCCCGCTGCTTCCAGTCGGGCAAGTCCGGATTGACGGGCAGCGTCCACGTCACATCGTCGGATGCGCCGCTCTGCGGCAACTCGGAGATGCTGCCACCGCTGATCGCGCGGAGAACGGTGGGCGCGGTCGACCGGTGCTTCCAATACCCGGAGTGCCCGAGACCCGTGTCGGCGCGCCGGAGCCACACGCTGCGCGGACGGCCGTTGCGTCCCACCGCTTCGGGGTAGACGCCCTCGCTGTCCGCGCGCTCCGTGTCTTCCAGCGCTCCGGTGAATCCGAGCGTGACCAGCAGGCTGGCGGCGCCCTGGCCGCCGCGGAATGCCCACTGCAGCACGACGTCGGAGCGCGAGTGCAGCACGTAGCTGGCCTGCGGCAGCGCCGCCGCGCGCTCGAGCCGCTCGCCTTCGTCGATCATGAACGTCGGCACCGCCGCTGCCATCAGGCACATGCACGGCACGCGGGCGCGCTCGTCCTCTTCACTGCTCCCGTCGAGCAGCTCGCGCAACGCCTCGAGGACCACGCGGCATCCGAGCGAGTGGGCTACGAACACGACCTCGGTAGGGACGCCGTCGCGCTCGAGTCCGCGCACGTACTGCCCCAGCGCGCGCCCCACCTCGCGGGCCTTCAGCACCTGCCAGGCGTAAGTCGGCATCGACAACGCCGCATTGCTCTCGGCGCCTCGCTCGCTGGACATTACGGTTATCGGCGCATCTGTCGCAGCGCCGGTGAGGCGTTCGACGTAGCTGGGCCAGAAGAACCACCACACCTGGTCGGCCAGCGACGCCCGTCCGTGCGGGAGCTTTTCCATAAGAGCCCGATAGCTCTTTTCGGCCTCGTCCTTGTCGTTGTTGTAGCCGTGGACGAGCAACACGATGCGCCGCTCCCCGTTCGGCGAGCCGCCGCCGGGCTCGAGAATCTGCCCTTCGTAGAAGCGCAGCGATCGGGCGAACCACATGGCGAGTGGCCTAGCGGCGGCTCTTCTCGACGATCGCGACGAGGTCGCGCGCCACGGTGGCGACGAACCCGCCGACGATCGCGAACACGACCGCTGCGACCGCGTCTTTCAGGAGAGTCAGGCCGAGCGTCCAGCAGATGGCGACGGCCAGGCCTCGCAGCAGGCGCCGCCACCAGAACGTGGTGCTGATCTGCAGGCGATCGATGTTGCGCTGAATGCGCTGCGCGATGTCGGCTCTGAGCCGCATGCGGTCGCGGGGTTCGGTGGGCGGATAGGGTGGCGAACCATCGAGGAACTGCTGCACCTCGGTCGAACTGGCTGCGAGAACCGTGATCACGTTCGTCGCCTTGTGCGGTTGCGGTGCATCGGCCGGTACCGCCTCCGGCATTGTCGCAGCAGCCAGCCTGACCTTCGAAGCCGAATCGTCGAGGAGCCGGTCCGCGCCGGCTCCGATCTGCCCACACAGCTGTTCGATCGGCAGGTCGAACAGCGCGTAGTGGCCCAGACTCGAAGCCGGGCTGGCGAGCTCGGTGATCTCCCGCAACATATCGTTGCTGCTCTTGCCCTCGAGCTTCACGCTCGCGATCGACTCGTCAATCCATCGGACCACCGCCGCGCAGTGAAACGCCCCGCGGACGGGGACGAGCGTGCGGATGCCTTGAATCATCGCCATCGCCAGGAGGCCCGCGCCGACGGCATGCGTGAGAAACCCGGCCGATGACTGGGGCAGAACGGCAAAACGCGAGGCGCCCACGGCAACCACGCCAAGCACCGCGATCATCGCCGCGCCGGAGACGAGGAGCAGCATCGCGGCGCTTGCCAGCGACTGCTGACGGCCCTTCGATTGATCGGGCTCGGGGGACCGTTGTTCCATAGAGTGCGTTGCAGAATTGACGTGGGGGCCGGCTTCAGCCGGCCCTGGGCCGCCTGAAGGCGGCCCCCACATCTGATTCCGCAACGTGCTTATAGGAAGAACCAGCCAGATACACGCCGCACCCACGAGAACCAGGAGCGCCACGGCATATGGCCCGCTCTCGGCCCACGAGGTACGTTCCAGCAGCGCTCGAGCCGCTGCAATCGTCATGGCGAAGAGCGGCACCAGCAGGCCGAGCCACGGGCCGATGCCGCGTAC
>DATMDI010000122.1:0-3616 GCA_035557875.1 Vicinamibacterales bacterium | reverse complement strand
GGCGCCGGAACCACACCGCGTCCGGTACCCGGCGGCTTCGACCGCTGAGCACACTCCCTCCGTGATCCCGCGCAACTAGCGCGGCAGCCGCACCTCGCCCATCACGGCGTCTTGCAGGGCCGGACGCACCTGCTGGATGCGATCGTTGTCGCGTGTCGGGTGCACCCGGTTGGTCAGCAGCACGACGTAGACGCCGGTCGGGGGATCGAGCCACAGCGAGGTGCCAGTGAACCCGGTGTGGCCGAACGCCGCTGCCGACATGCGCGTTCCGCACGACGAGGTGGGCCGCATCGTGTCCCAGGCAAGGGCGCGCGAGCTGCCTGGGATCCCCTCGCGGCGCGCGACGAAGCGCCGCAGCGACGTCGCGGAGAACGCGCCGGTACGGCCGTCGAGCACCTGCAACACGTGGCGCGCGAAAGCCCCGACGGCTGGCGCCGTCCCGAACAGTCCGGCGTGACCGGCGACGCCGCCGAGGGCCGAGGCGTTCTCGTCGTGCACCTCGCCGACGAGCAGCCGCTGCCGCCACGGATCCTGCTCGGTCGGGGCGATGCGCGATCGCCAGCGTTCCGGCGGCAGGAACTGCAGTTCCTCGCCGGTGGCCATCTGCGCCCACATCGCGTCGAACCGCTGCTGCAGCGCGACGCCGCGTCCGAGCACGATGCCGAGCAGGATGAAGCCGAGATCGCTGTAAACCGACTGAGAGCGCGGCACGTAGGCGAGCGGGGTCGCGCAGATCCCGGCCTCGAAGGCGTCCTCGCCGTGAAGCGTGGAATAGAACGGGCGATAGGCGGGGAAGCCGGCACAATGAGCCAGCAGATCCTCGACCGTGATCGACGCCATGGCCGGGTTGCGGCATCCCGGCAGCAGCCGCGGCAGCACGTCGTCGAGTGCAATCGACCCGCGCTCGATCTCGCGCATCAACAGCGCGCCCGTGGACAGCACCTTGGTGAGCGAAGCCAGGTCGTACACCGTGTCGTCGCGCACTGCCGGCGCGCCCGCATCGTAGCTGAGGCTGCCGGCGGTGAAGCGCCACAGCACGTCGCGATCGGTGCCGACTTCGATGACCGCGCCGGGAAACGCGCGCTCCGCGATCGCGCGCTCCAGGAGGTATCGCGCGGCGTCGAAACGCGCCATTCCGGCTATACGCGAGGCGTCCGGGGGAGCCGCCGTGGCCGCGCCGGCGCGACCGCCGGAGAGCCCGACTCGTCGACCATGGCGGCTTCGGCGTGCCCCTGCAGCATGCCGCGCAGGCGCGGTTCGATGTCTTCGCCGATGGCCTCGCGCATCGAGTCGTGGGCTTTGCGCAACCGCCCCTGGGCTCGATTGAGCGGGAGCCCGGTCTTCTGCATGACGATCGCCGCCTTCACGTTCCACTTCGCCCTGGCGAGCAGGCGATCGGCTTCCTCGTAGTCGAGTCCGGTGACGATGTTGACGATTCGCCGGGCCCGGTCCTTCAGCTTCTCTGACCCGGTCTGCACGTCCACCATCAAATTGCCGTAGGTTTTGCCGATGAGCACCATCGCACCCGTGGTGAGCGCGTTGAGCACCAGCTTGGTGGCGGTGCCGGCCTTGAGCCGGGTGGAGCCGGCGATGACCTCGGCGCCGACACCCGGCGCGATCGTCAGGTCCACGAACGTCTGCAGCTCGGTTTCGGGATCGCAGGTGACGAAAATGATGCGCGACCCGGCCTTGCGGGCCCGAGTGAGCGCGCCGCGCACGAACTGGGTCATGCCGCTGGCAGAGACGCCGATGACCACGTCGGACTTGGCGGGGTGGAAGCGCGTCATGGCACGCGCGCCCTCCTCGTAGTTGTCCTCCACGCCTTCCTTGGTGCCGAAGATCGCATCGCGGCCGCCAGCCATCATCGCCTGCACCAGCGACGGGTCGGTGCTGAACGTCGGCGGCATCTCCGCCGATTCGAGGATCCCGAGACGGCCGCTGGTGCCGGCACCCACGAACACGATGCGCCCGCCCTTGCGTAAGGCCGACGCGATCATCTCCACGCCGACCGCGATCCGCTCCCGCTCCCGATGTACCGCCGCCAGTACTTTGCGATCTTCGTTGAGCATGAGATCGACGAGGTCGTCGGCGGCGAGCTTGTCGATGCCCAGGCTCGACGGGTTGATCGCCTCGGTGGGCAGCGACTGCCATTTGGAGCGCGGGACCATACGGCTACAATTCTAGCGAGGCTTCGCCTCAAAGCGGCAAAATGGAGGCTCGCCTCGCCGGAGTATTTGATTGCCCGCCCTCCGGGCGGACGTAGAGTCCACGCCATGCCAGCCGATGTCACGCCGCTCATCGACGCGTATCTAACGCATCTCACGGTGGAACGGCGGCTGGCCGCGAACTCACTGGAGAGCTACGCGCGCGATCTGAACCAGCTGGCACGCTTCGCGTCGGGGCAGAGCCGCGCCGTCGAAGCGCTCGAACTGGCCGATCTCGAACGCTTCGTGCGCGAGCTGATGGCGTCGGGGCGGTCACCGCGATCGGTCGCGCGCGAGGTGGCCTGCGTGCGGGGCTTCTACCGGTTTCTCGTGGTGGACGGCCGCCTGCCGAGCAGTCCGGCCGACGACCTGCGGCCGCCGCGCGCGTGGCAGGTGCTGCCGACCTACCTCTCCGTCGGTGAGGTCGATGCCCTCATGGCCCAGCCCGACGTGTCGACTCCGCGCGGTCTGCGGGATCGCGCGCTGATCGAACTGCTCTATGCCACGGGCCTCCGCGTGACGGAGCTCGTGAGCCTCCGGCCGGCCGACCTGAACCTCGAAGCGTCTTTTCTCACGTGCACCGGCAAGGGCGACAAACAGCGGCTGGTGCCGATCGGCGACGAAGCGGCGCGCTGGATGGGCCGCTACCTCCACGACGGGCGCAAGGCGTTGCTCGGCCGGCGCACCAGCTTACGCGTGTTCGTGAACGCGCGCGGTGGAGGCCCTGGCCTGACCCGCGTGGGGTTCTGGAAGATCCTCAAGGGGTATGCGCGCCAGGCCGGCCTCAAGAGCTCCCTCAGCCCGCACACGCTCCGGCATTCGTTCGCCACGCACCTGCTGGAGCGCGGCGCCGACCTCCGCGCCATCCAGATGATGCTGGGCCACGCCGACCTCTCGACGACGCAGATCTACACGCACGTGCTCGAGCATCGGATGCGGGCCGTCTACGATTCATGCCATCCGCGCGCATGACCAGTGCGGCGGCGCGGCGTTGGCGCGGGGGCTGGTGATCCGCCGCGTCCTGGCCGGCCTGCTGCTCGTGGGTGCGGGCGGTATCGTCGTGCTGCTGCCGCCCCGGCCGATGGCGGTGACGCCGTCTGCGGGTCCGCCGCCCCTCTTCGGCACCGTCCACGTTCACACCACCAACTCCGATGGCTCCGGCACGCCCGACGAGGTGGCGGCGGCGGCGGCGCGGGCGGGGCTGTCGTTCGTCGTCCTCACCGATCACGGCGATGCGACGCGTGCGGTTGACAGCCCACGCTATCGCTCCGGTGTACTGGTCATCGACGCGGTCGAGGTGAGCACGGCGCGTGGACACGTCATCGCCCTCGACCTGCCGCGGGCGCCGTATCCGCTACGGGGCGAGCCGGATGACGTGCTGGAGGATCTGGCGCGTCTCGGGGCCATGTCGA
>DATMDI010000121.1:0-5411 GCA_035557875.1 Vicinamibacterales bacterium | reverse complement strand
AGCAGCTCGACATCGCCGCTGGTGACCCGGGGAATTGTGAGCTTCTGACGCATGCAGTCTCGAGAGCGACGATAGCTTCCACACCGTTGCAGAGTTGGAGCCGCTGAGTGCAAATTCTCAGCCGAGGTGCGCAAGCGCGTCAGTAGCAGCGCTGACGCGCCCCCGGCGCCGATAGCAACGCGCCAGTCTTGCACGTCTTACAGCAGCGCCAATCAAAAAACGGGCGTCGGCCGCCGTGAATCGGCCTCGCGCAGGCTCACAGGCGCGTGATCGCTCAGGAAATCTCCGCGACACTTGCCCCGAACGCGGTCGGGCTTGACGCCCATCTGTTGGCACAACCTGTGCTGTTCCATCGGGAATTCTCGTGGAGGTCGTCACGCCGATGTCGCAGCACTCCCCCTTCGTTCACAACGACGACGGCAGCCGTGTCGTCTTGAGCTCGTTCTGGACCGTGTCGCGCGGGGCGCAGGTGATCAACTGCGAATTCATCGTGCCCGGACACGGGCAGCCGATCGTGCGCTGCGCCTGTGGACCGCACGCGGTCATCCGCAGTCAGGTCATCGCGTCGGAAGACGCCGCGGCGGCAGTGTCCGAGATCTGGAAGGCCGCGCTGCTGGAGCAGGGATTCCAGGTCGAGTTCAGCCGATCGGATTCCTGAGGCGCGGCGCGTGACGCTCACCACGACGAGCCGCGGGCTCGAGGCGCCTGCGTCAGCCGTCGACGGTCGCCGCACCGCACGGCTCGAACCGGTAGCCGACATCGCGCACGGTCTGAATGTAGGCCGGGGCTCGGGGATCGGGTTCCACCTTGGCGCGCAAGGTCGTCACGCAGCGATCGATGCTGCGCGGTGTCACGAACACCGAGGTGCCCCACACCGCATCGAGAATCAGCGCGCGCGAGAGCGCCCGTCCGGGATGGCCGGCAAAAAAGGCCAGCAGCGCGTACTCCTTGGCCGTGAGCTCGACGTCGGCGCCGTGGCGGCGCACGCGCCGCGCGACCAGATCGATCTCGCAGTTGCCGAACGTGCACCGCGCCGGCGCCGCGCGATGCCGGCGGAGGAACGCCTGCACGCGCGCCACCAGCTCCGCCGACCGGAACGGCTTGACGATGTAGTCGTCGGCGCCGACGTTCAACCCCAGCACCACGTCCGGCTCCTGCCCTTTGGCGGTGAGCATGAGGATCGGCACGTCGAGACCGTGTCGGCGCACTGTCTGGCAGATCTCGTAGCCGTTGACCGCGGGCAACATCACATCGAGCAGAATCAGATCCGCCTCGTCCTTCAGAGCCGCGTCGAGGCCGGCCTGCCCGTGGGTGGCCACGGTTACCTCGAACCCATGACCCGCAAGGGTATCCGACAACCCGCGGACGATCGCCGGCTCGTCCTCGACCAGCAGGATGCGCGGACGGGTCACGCCGCCACTCCGCGCGGCGGACACGGTACCCGCAGCGCAAAGATGCTGCCCCCGCCCGGAGCGCTGTCCACCGACACGGTGCCGCGGTGCGCGCGCATCACCGCTTCGACGATGCTCAGACCAAGGCCCACCCCCGTGGCATGGCCCGACAACCGCGAATCCACCCGGTAGAACCACCGGAAGATCCGCCGCCGCTCGCGCCGGGGCACCCCGATGCCGTTGTCGGTGACTTCGAAGCGCACATGGGCGTCGCCGTCGACCCGGGCGCGGACGACGATGCGCTTGTCGGCCGCGGTGTACTTGAGGGCGTTGTCGATCAGATTGACGAGCGCGCTGCGGAGCGCGTCGGCATCGCCCAGCACCGGCGGCAGCCCTTGCGGCACGTCCACCTGCAACGCGGCAGGATCGGTGAGGCGCGGGCGCACGCTGGCGACCGCCCCGTGGACGACCGCCGCCGGATCGATTTCGCCGAGTTCGACGCGGACCACGCCGCGATCGAGGCGCGCGAACGTGAGGAACGCGTCCACCAGCCGGGTCAGACGGGCGTTCTCGGCGGCAATGAGCTCCAGGTAGTCGCGCGTCTTGCGCGGATCCGGATCAGGGTCGTCCAATAGCCCGTCCACCAGCACCTGCGTCGCCGCCAGCGGCGTGCGCAGCTCGTGCGACGCCGCCGCAACCAGATCCGTCTTGAGACGAGCCACGTGCAGATGCCGCCGCATCGCCGCACCCACCGCCGCGCCGATGAGCACGATGACGACGACGCCGGCGAGCGCCGCCGCGACGTAGATGGTGCGACGGCGGGCCTCCGCGGCAGTGCGGGCGCCAGTGTCGAGCGGCACGAAGGTGAGCTGCCAGCCCGGGAGCCACGGCCCCGCGGCGATCGCCTCGCTGTCGGCCGGCTCTCCCGGCGGAATCGCGATGAAGGCCACGCCCTCGGTTTCGATCTGATGCAGGAAGTCGTGCATCAGCGCTTCCAGACGGCCGGTGCGATACAGAGCCACGATCGTCCCGTCGTCGGACGAGAGCGCCCAGACCCCCGGCAGCGCGGTCTCGCGCAACGACCCGGGAAGAGGCACGAGTCGCTCGGCCGCCGTGAGCTCGAGCGACAGCCGCAGCGCAGCGTGGGTGGGGAGAAAGACGTTCGGCTCGCGCGCCCGCTGCTCGTCCATCGACAGTAGCCGTGCAGGCGCGGACGCGTCGGGATACACGACGGCGCCGGCGGCACCGAAGACGACCGCCCCATCGGCCTGACCGTCCGTGACCAGGCGCTCGAAGCGCGCCGCGGCTGTCCCCGCCTCCGTCAAACCGGCCGCCTGCGCCCGCCACAGTGGATCGAGGCGCTCGCGCACCAGGCGCAGCTGACCGCGATAGGCGTCTCTCACCCGCTGGCGTGCCGACTCGGTCTCAGCGCCGACTGCCGCGTTCATGAACCAGAGGACGAACGCCGCCGGGACGATGGTGAGCAGCACGAGCAGGCCGAACAGGCGCGCGGTCACGCGGCCGAGAGTGTGTCAGCCTTGCCGCCCGGTTTCAATCGGCGCGCTCGCCAGACCAGGTAACAAAGCGGTAACCTGCGCCCGGCACGCTCGGCGGCGGGGGCGGAAGCCCCGCCCTACAGCCCCAGGTATCGCCGCACCGATGTCGATCGATCCGTTTCTCGTCTGGCTCGAATCCAGCGCTCTGAGCGAGTGGGTGGTGGGGTCCGAGTCGATGCTGGCGTTCCCCGGCATCCTGGCGCTCCACGCCATCGGCATGGCGTTCGCGGCCGGGCTCGCCGCCGTCCTCGATCTGCGGATCCTCGGCGTCGCAGCCGCCGTGCCGCTCACCGCGTTCCGGCGTTTCCTGCCGGTGTTGTGGGCCGGCTTCTGGTTGAATGCGGCTTCCGGTGTGCTGCTTCTGGTGGGCTACCCCACCAAGGCGCTGACCAACCCGGTCTTCTATCTGAAGCTGGCCCTCATCGGCGTCGCGATGACGCTGCTCGTGCGCATGGTGCGCCTGATCGAAGGCGGCGACGTCAGTGCTCCGGCGGTGGCACGATCGCTGCGCCGGCTGGCGATCGCGTCGCTCGTGTGCTGGGGCGGCGCCATCACCGCCGGCCGCCTGCTCGCCTACACCTACACCCGGCTGCGCGCGTGATGGTGCACTCGCTGCAGGTGTGGCTGGTCGCCGCCATCGAGCGCCACTCTCCCGTGGCCGACGTGATGCGCACGGCCTGGGCCTGGCCGCTGGCCGAGAGCCTGCACTTCCTCGGCTTGTGCCTGCTGGTGGGCGCGATCGGCAGCTTCGACCTGCGGCTCCTGGGCGTGGCACGCAGCGTGCCGATCGCCGCCGTGCACCGCCTGATCCCGTGGGGGCTCCTGGGGTTCGCGATCAATATCGGGAGCGGCCTGCTGTTCGTGCTGACCGAGCCCGACCAGTACATCTACAACCCCTCGTTCCATCTCAAAGTGCTCTTTCTCGGCATCGCCGGCGTCAACGCCAGCCTGTTCTATGTCACCTCGTTCCGGCAGGTCTTCGGGGCCGCACCGTCGCTCGACGCGCCGCGGCGCGCCAAGCTGATCGCGCTGATCTCGCTCAGTGCCTGGATCGCGGTCATCGTCTGCGGCCGGATGCTCACCTTCTATCGCCCTGGACCGTGCGTCGGCGATCGCGGTGTGCTGCTGACCTGCAATCCCGACTGACGGAGTCTCGACGATTCTTGCGGCGCCGCTACAGGAGCCGCGCCGTCACGATGTCCTGGTCGTGCGCGATGCCGTCCCACCACCGGCCTCGACGGACGTCGCCGATGGTCAGCCCTTCGCGCACGTAGAGGCCACGTACCCATTCCGCGTCGATCGCGATTGCCGCTCCCGGCACCGCCGCGTCATGGAGGCGGTAGCGTCCGGTCGGGTCCTCGTCTCCGAACGGCATGAAGCTGGAACCACCGGCAATGCCGCGACGGCTGTCGGCGTCGAGCAGGAAGAAGCTGGCGATGCACGTGCCGCCGGGCGCCAGCAGGCGTGCGATCTCGCGCACGTACTGCTCGACCTCCTCGACCGGCATGTGGGTGAAGACCGAGCCCAGATAGATGTAGTCGAAGCTGGCGTCGGGAAACGCGAACCGGTAGCCCGACGCGTGCGCGGCGCCGCCGGGATTGTAGGCGCTGTTCACGAGGTCGGCCCGATGAAAGCGGAACGACGGATGGCGCGGCGTGATGGCCTGCTGGCACCAGGCCACCGCCTCCGCGTGAATCTCGACACCGTCGTAGCCGCCACCCAGGTCGTCGAGCAGCGCGAGCGCCAGGTTGCCGATCCCCGACCCGATGTCGAGCACGCGATGGTGCGGCTGGAGGCCGCGGCTCAGGAGCTCGGTCTTGACCGTGTCGCACGCAGCCTGGAACGCACGTGGGTGGGTGGAGCGGTAGTAGTAGACCCGAAGGTGCGCCGGCGGCAGGAGCGGGTCGGGACGGAACACGCGGTCGATCGGCGTCCAGGCGCGGTAACCCGCCCGTTTCGCCGAACCACCGATCCGCCGCCACATCGGCCGCTTCCTCACCCCGCCTGATGTGGGCATGCGGGGCGAACTGTACTATGTGCGCCCGATTGGCCGATCATTCGCAAATGTCTGCGTCAATTCACATACAGACCATTTTGTAGTTCTGCTTCGCTGCCTTCGACTCGCACGATCGCCGGTTCTTCTGAGCATTTCGCACGAACGAGCCGGCGGCGGGATCCGGTCGAGATGGCGGCCCCCTTGCTTATTGCCGAGCACAACGAGGTCGTACGGCAGGCACGCCCGAGTCTCGGGACAACTACTTTCGAGGGAAGAGAATGAATCAGGCCGACACAGCTTGGATGTTGATTTCGACGGCGCTGGTGCTGCTCATGACACCCGCCCTCGCGTTTTTCTATGGCGGGTTGGTGCGCTCGAAGAACGCGCTCAACACCATGATGATGAGCTTCATCTCGCTTGGCTTCGTGGGCGTGGCCTGGGCGCTCATCGGCTACTCGTTGGCGCTCT
>DATMDI010000120.1:0-4478 GCA_035557875.1 Vicinamibacterales bacterium | reverse complement strand
CCGTCCAGCACTTCCGCCGGGTTCGATCCGAAGAACGACGGCGTGCTGGCCACCAGCGTCCCGTTGGCGACGGTAAAGTGCAGCGACACGTGGTGCCCTTCCACGCGCCAGCCCCAGGTCTGCTTCTTCGACGGCGTGCCGAACACGGAGAAGAAGTAGCGCACCGGATCGCGGCGGAACCCTTCCGCCTGCCGTCCGCCGTCGCGATCGCGCTGCTCGAGCGCTCCGAGCACGTCCTCGAGCTGCATGAGCGAGGTGGCGGTCATGTAGCCGCGCTGGCTCAGGCCGGCCTTCAGCAGCGTGTGCGCGCGTGCGCGCTGCGCCTCCGACATGTCCTTCACGGTGAGACCCTTCCGGGGGAACCCTTCGGTCGGGATGAAGTGCCAGCGCGTCAGTTCGTCCGACTCGAGCGGAAACAGCGCCTGCTGCCGCTGCTCGGGCGTCAGGCTGTCGACGAAGGCGGTGGCGGCGTTGGCCATGGCGCTCGACGAGCGCTCGGCGGCGATGATGGCGCCGGCGAATGCGGCGACGACGCAGACGACGGACAGCGCGAGACGAGGAGCGCGGACGAGATGAGGCATGGGCCTTCTTCCTCCAGGTGGGAGGATTCTACGCCCATTGCCTGCCGTGGCTGCGGGGTCTTCAGACCCGCCTAACGCCCGCGCAAAACCTCCTCGAAGAAGGCGAGCGCCCGCGGGTCCCGAGACTGTCCCAGCCAGAACATCGCCTGTTTCCGCACCGCCGCGTTGCGGTTCGAGCGCGCCAGGTCGATCAGCCGCGGCACGCTCTGGTCCCGGGGCAGCCGGCTGAGGACGAACACAGCCTGGCGCTTCACGTCCGCGTCCGGATCGTTCTCGATCGCGTCGGCAATCGTGCCCGCCGCGCGCTCGCCGGCGCGCTGGCCGAGCCAGAACAGCGCGCTCGATCGCACCTGGCGATCGCGCCCGTCACGTTCGAGAACCAATGCAGGGTCAGGCCGCCGAGGTCGAGCGGGCACTCGGGCGACGCGACCTGAATCCGGCCCACCACGCCCTGCTCCAGGCGATAGAGGAGGAAGAACTCCGCCGCGCCTTCGAGCTTGATCGGAACGACACGTCGCTCCCCGCCCCGACCGTCCCGGCAGCCGTTGAAGCCGCCGCGTTGGCGCGCCGGCACGGCGTAGCCGATCCACATGGGCCGCGCTGCGTCGCGCCCGATCGCCGCGAATTCTCGTGCGAGCGTGCCCGAGGTCTCGTGCCGGACGAGGCCCGTCCTCGACGAGGGGTCTGCTCAGACGTACAAGCAGGCCGGCTTCGGACGACCCTGCCACGCACGCCGGTCGCTGGTCGTGGTAGTTCTCGGTAAGACCTGGCAACCAATAACGAAGGAGATGGTCCGAGCTATGGTCACGCGGCCCTCACGCGTCAAGGAGCATCAGTCAGGGTTGGCCTCCGATTCGGGCTCGGTGAAGACATCTTCGACGAGTTTGTGCTTGTCGTCGAACCACCTGCACTGATAGCCCGGCTTCGTTCCCATCCCAAACTCCCCGAACTCCACCACCGTCATCCTCGGCCCCCAGGACCTCAGTTTCACAACGTCGCCGGACTTGAATTTTCGGCCATTCGCACACTCCTCTTTCGAAGCCTAGTCGAGCGGAGTGAAAGGGTAGGTCACGACCGCGCCCAGCCGAGGTTGCGCGCGGTTTCACTGGGCTGCCCCAATACGGGCGCCGCAAGCACGAGCGACGAACTCGGGCGACACTGGGACGCCGGGCTCCTAGGGCGCGACTCTCCGATGGTCCGGCTGCGACGCCTGGAGACCATGGCGCCAGGGGCCGGGCCGCACTATCGGTTTTACGTCACGGGCGGTATCGCAACCACCCTTGGGAGGACGCGCGCCCACGTACGAGGCGGGTCTGAAGACCCGCGGCCACAATGCCAGCGACTGGCGTGCGTGGCAGGGTCGTCCGAAGCCGGCCTGCTTGTACGTCTGAGCAGACTCCTCGTCGAGGACGGGCCGGCGAAGCGACGTGCCCTGTCACGCGCGACGGGAGGCCCCACTGTCGCCCGGGTCTGAAGACCCGGCCCACGATACAATTCGCGCGGAGGAGGCACCATGCGTTTCACCCGTTTCGCGATCGCGGTGCTGCTCGTGGCCGCCGGGCTCGTGTGGCCGGCTGCCGCGCAGCAGCCCGCCGCCGTCTCGTCGTTTTACGACCTCAAGACCCTCAATCTCGACGGCACGCCCGGCAACCTGGCGCAATACAAGGGCAAGGTGAGCCTGGTGGTGAACGTGGCCAGCAAGTGCGGCTACACGCCGCAGTACGAGGGGCTCGAGAACCTGCAGAAAGAGATGAAGGGCAAAGGCTTCAACGTGCTCGGCTTCCCGAGCAACGACTTCGGCGGCCAGGAACCGGGCACTGCGCAGGAGATCGCCACGTTCTGCCGCCTGACCTACGGCGTCACCTTCCCGATGTTCGAGAAGGTCGTCACCCGCAAGGGCGCGGGGCAGTCGCCCATTTACACCTTCCTCGGGGCCTCCGGCCAGCTGCCGGCCTGGAACTTCAGCAAATACGTCGTCGACAAGCAGGGACGGGTGGTGGCGTTCTTTCCGAGCGAGGTCACGCCCGAAGATCCGGCCCTCCGCGCGGCGCTCGCCAAGGCCCTGGCCATGTAGGGGCCCTTCTGGCGGCCCGGGCCGGCTAAAGCCCGGCTAAAGCCGGCCCCCGCGTTGCCATGTTGCCTATTGACTGAACGTCGTTCATAATTCTGAACAGCGTTCAGTCATGACAGTACAACGGCCGACAGGCCGTCAGGCCCGTCTGCTCGAAGCGAAGGCGATCACGCGGCGCGCGATCCTCGACGCCGCCCTCGATCTCTTCCTCACCCACGGCTACGCGCAGGTCTCGATCCGCAATATCGCGGCCCGGGTCGAGTACAGCCCCGGCGCCATCTACGGCTACTTCGCGTCGAAGGACGACATCTTCTTCGCGCTCGCGGAGGAGGGGCTCCGGAGCCTTGGCGCCCGCGAGATGGCCGACGCGCCGAGCGCGGATCCGGTGGAGGACGTGCGCGCCGCCACGTGGCGGCTCTACGAGTTCAGCAAAGACCAGCCGCAGTACTTCACGCTGGTGTTTCTCGATCAGCGTGTACCCCGGGTCAGCCGCGAGTACGAGCGCTTCGCCTTTATCTCCGAGATGCGCTCGCGGGCGCTGGCGCGCGTGGACCGCTGCGTGGCCGAGGGGCTGTTTCCGCCCACCACCCACGCCGACGTGGCGCTGCGGCTGCTGTGGGCGCCGATCGTGGGCTTCGCCGCGCTGCGCCTGTCGCGCCGCATGGCGGACGAGGTCGATCTCGATCCGCTGGTGCGCGACGCCATCGAGACGACGATTGCCGGCATCCGCGCCGGCGCGCCGCGGCACGCGCGACCGGCCCCGTCCAGCGCCGCCGCTCTCGAATCCGCGGTGCCCGAGCCCGCGGTCCGCACCGCGTAAGCGAATCCATGTTCCCCAGGAGCTTTCGTTCCATGTCTCGACTCTGGTCTTCCCCCCTCGTGCTGGCCGCTGTCATCTCCGCGGCATGTGGCAGCGCGAAAGGCGCGTCGTCTGCCGACAAGGCCATAGACCCGGCCGCGGTGCCGGTATCCACGGCCACGGCCGTCGAGCGGCCGATCACGCGCTTCATCCGCGTTACTGGCACGCTCGCCGCCGAGGAACAGGCCGACGTCGCCGCCGAGACGCAGGGGCGCGTCGTGGCAACGCCGGTCGAGCGTGGAACGCGTGTCGCGATGGGCGCCGATCTCATCCGGATCGCGGCCGCCGAAGCGTCGGCTTCGGCCGCGGAGGCCCAGGCCAACGCGGCCCAGATCGAGAGCCGGCTCGGGATCGCCGGGGGTGCGGCCTTCGAGGTCGATCGCGTGCCCGAGGTGGCCAACGCCCGCGCGAACCTGACCCTGGCAGAGGGCGACTACGAACGCGCGAAGATGCTCGTGGACAAGAAGTTGCTGTCGCAGGCCGAGTTCGATCAGCGCAGCGCCCAGGCCGAGGTGGCGCGCCGCCAGTTCGACATCGCGCGCAACGGCGCGGTGCAGCAGTACCAGGCGCTGCTCGGGGCCCGGGCCCGGGTGAGCATGGCGCAGAAGGCGCTCGCCGATACGGTGGTGCGGGCGCCGTTCACGGGAGTGGTGGGCGAGCGGCTGGTGTCGGTGGGCGACTACGTCACGCGCGGCACCAAGGTGGCGTCGGTGATGCGCACCAATCCGATGCGGCTGGAGCTCACCGTGCCGCAGCAGTTCAGTCCCGAGGTGCGCGTGGGACGGGCGGTGTCGCTCGAGGTGGACACGGCGCCGGGCAAGACGTTCGTCGGCCAGGTCCGCTACGTGTCGCCGGCGCTGCAGACCGATTCACGCACGCTCATCGTGGAAGCGGTGGTCGCCAACCCCGACGGGTCGCTGAAGCCAGGCTCGTTCGCGACGGCGCAGATCGAGCAGGCCGAGAACAC
>DATMDI010000119.1:0-2746 GCA_035557875.1 Vicinamibacterales bacterium | reverse complement strand
CCACCGCCCTGAATCGCGACGTTGGTGGCTTCACGCGTGTTCTCGATGGCGCCCTGGCTGAACACCGGCGTGATCGAACCGGTGGTGACCCCGAGACCGACCTGCAGCGGATTCAGGCTGTCGCCACCCACGGTCTGGCTGACGAGATCCTGAAACGACACGACGCTCGACTTGAAGCCGATGGTATTGATGTTCGCCAGATTGTTGCCGATTACGCTGAGGTAAGTTCCGTTCGCGTTGAGTCCCGACAATCCAGCCGAGAAAGAGCCGACAGCCATTGTTCTCCTGATCCTTTCACGCTCCGGCATACGCCGGACGCGAGGTCCGAGTTACGAGTTCGAATCCTTGACGCCGAGCACCGTGCTGATGTCGGTCAGCGTGCTCTGAATGTGAGTGAGCTGCTCGAGCGAGCTGAACTGCGCGAGCTGGGCGATGAACTCGCCGTCCTTCTGCGGCTGCATCGGGTCCTGATGCGCCAGCTGCGTCACCAGCAACTGCAGGAAGGCTTCCCGTCCGAGCGCGCTGGTCCGGTTGGTCGTGCTCTGGTCACCGCTGTTCGAAGACGACCCGCTGATGGGTGGTGTCGTAGCCACGCTATGCTCCTTTGCCTCGATCCGGCCGCAGCGCGTATCGCTGCGTCGCGAGGTCGTCGATGATCTTCCGCTCCTCGGCGGCGAGGCCGGCGAGGTATGCGCTCTGTGCCTTGTCGCGAAAGCGCTCCAGCGCTTCGCAGCGCTGACGCGCGTGCAGGCAGGCGGCACGCGCGGCTGCCACGGCGTCGTCGTGCTGGGCCAGCGTCGCTGCCGCCGCCGCCCGCTCACGGTCGAGCCTGACAATCCAAAACCGATACCACTCGCGATCGCGGCTGGCGATCGGTGTGCGCACCGCCTCGTCAGCCTCGCGCCGCGCCTGTGCGCTCGCACGCCCAGCGGCCTCGACACGCGCCTGCGCCTGTTGCCGTTCAGCGTCGGCCCGTGCAAGCACGCGCTGCGCGGCCTCGTATTCGCGCCGCCGGAGATCGAGCGCGGGCTGTGCGCGGAAGCGGAAACCAGCCATGCGCTACAGTGCCTCGAGCGCCCGCAGCGCGTCCGGAAACCCGCACAGCGTGTCGGCGTCCTGACAAAGAAACGCGCGAATGGCGTCCCCCCTGGCGCGCGCGGCATCGATCTTCGGGTTGCTCCCGGGCACGTACGCGCCGACGCTGACGAGATCCTCGGTGTCGCGGATCGCGGCCATCCACTCCCGCACCTGCGCCGCCCGCTGCCGGTGCGACACCTCGGTGACATCCGGCATCGTCCGGCTCACACTCTGAAGCACGTCGATCGGCGGATAGTGGTACTGCGACGCCAGGGCGCGGGACAGCACGACGTGGCCGTCCAGGATCGAGCGCACCGCGTCGGCGATCGGCTCGTTGTGATCGTCGCCGTCTACCAGGACGGTGTACATGGCCGTGATGCTGCCCCGGCCACGGACGGCGCCGGCGCGCTCGAGCAGCGTCGGCAGCAGGGCGAACACCGACGGTGGATAGCCTTTCGTCGTCGGCGGCTCCCCTGCCGCCAGGCCGACCTCACGCTGCGCCATGGCAAAGCGAGTCACCGAGTCCATCAGCAGCAGGACGTTCAGTCCCTGATCGCGAAAGTACTCGGCAATCGACGTCGCCGCGTAGGCGGCGCGGAGCCGCAGCAGCGGCGGATTGTCCGAGGTGGAGGCGACAACCACGGCGCGCTTCATCCCCTCGGTGCCGAGATCGTGCTCGATGAAGCCGCGCACTTCGCGGCCGCGCTCGCCGACCAGGCCGACCACGATGACGTCGGCGGCGGTGCCGCGCGTCAGCATGCCAAGCAGCGTGCTCTTGCCGACGCCAGATCCGCCAAAGAGACCGATACGCTGGCCACGTCCAACTGTCAGGAGCGCGTCCATCGCCCGGACGCCCGAGGGCAGCGGCGCCACGACGGGATCGCGCTCCATCGGGTTCAGTGGCGGTGGATGAATGGGATACGCCGCGACCGTCTGCAGTGGTCCCAGCCCGTCGAGCGGATTGCCGAGGGCATCGATCACGCGTCCGAGCAGCTGTGGACCGACGCCGATATCGAGCTTGCGCCCGCGCGCGACCAGACGATCGCCAGGCTGCACGCCCACCGTGTCGCCGAGTGGCACCGCCAGCACCACGCCATCGCGAAAGCCGACCACCTGCACGGTCAGCGACGACGCTCCGTCCCTGCCGATGACGTCGCAGGTTGCGCCGACGCTGACGCGCGGCCCCTGTGACTCGATCAGCAGTCCGACGGTCCTGATGACACGGCCGCTGGGCGGCATCGTCTCGATGCGTTCGACCTGCTGCAGATAGCGCGAGAGCGAGAACGAGGGCTCAGTGGTCGCGGTGTGCATGGGCGCCAACGTGGTCTTCACCGAGCAGGGCGCGCGCAATCTCCTGGATCTGCGCATCGACCCCGGCGTCGAGCATGCCCATCTCCGATTCGACGCGGCAGCCGCCGCGTCCGACGCGGGCATCCTGCACGAACGTGATATCCGTGCCGGCGAACTCGGCGAGGCGGGCAGCGCCGGTGGCTTCGAACTCCTCGGGGTGCAGGCGCACGTTGACGTGGGCGCTCTCGCCGAGACGATCGAGCGCGACGCGGACGATGGCGATCAGGAGGTTGCGATCGAGACTGACCTCGCGGTGCACGACGCGGCGCGCCACGGCCAGTGCCAGCTCGACGATCTGGGCTTCCGTCTGCCGGATCAT
>DATMDI010000118.1:0-5453 GCA_035557875.1 Vicinamibacterales bacterium | reverse complement strand
GACCGTCTTGTCCGGCTTGACCACGGAGACGCTGTCCACCGACTGCAGGGCCGACACCGCCTTCTGTGGCACGAGCAGCGCGTCGGGTCTGGTGTCGATGATGACGCGCGCGCGCCCGAACTGACCGGGCCGGATCAACTGATCGGGGTTGGGAAACGCGATCTCGATCAGCAGCGTGCCAGTGGACGCGTCCACCGGCCGGTCGGCGAACACCAGCTTCCCGCGGTACGGATGCAGCGAGCCGTCGGCCAGGATCATCTCGACGAGAGACTGATCGTTCCGCACGCCCGGTTTCACGCCCATCTTCCGGCGAAGGCGGGCAATCTCGAGGTAGTCGCGCTCGCCGATGCTCACCCGGAGGCGGATCGGGTCGACCCGCGAAATCTTCGTCAACAGCGTGGACTGCCCGCGGCCCACCAGGTTGCCTTCGTTGACTTCGGTTTTGCCGATGATGCCATCGGTCGGCGAGTAGATCTTCGTGTAGCTCACGTCGAGCTCCGCCGAGTCGACCGACGCCTTCGCGGCCTGGACGCCGGCACGC
This sequence comes from Vicinamibacterales bacterium, assembly GCA_035557875.1. Taxonomy (GTDB): domain Bacteria; phylum Acidobacteriota; class Vicinamibacteria; order Vicinamibacterales; family UBA2999; genus DASYRM01. The sequence continues at coordinate 4,912 of DATMDI010000118.1, read as the reverse complement.
CCGGCGTTGACTTGCGCGACGGAGGTCTCGAGCGTCTGCCGCGGCACGGCGTTCTGCTCGACCAGCGGCTTGTACCGCGCGACGTCCTGCTCGTAGCGCGCGAGATCGGCCTCGGCCTGCGCCAGCCTGCCCTTCGCCTGCTGCACCACGGCGGTGAACTGGCGCGGATCGATCGTGTAGAGCAGTTCGCCTTTCTTGACCTGGCTGCCCTCCGTGAAGTGCACGGCCTCCAGCACGCCCTCGACGCGCGCACGAATCTCTACCTCGGCGTCGCCGCGCGTGACGCCGATCCCTTCCATATAGACCGGCACGTCACGCTTGATGACGTTGACGACCTGGACGTCGGGTGGTGGCGGGCTGGGAGGAGGCGCAGCTTCCTTACAGCCGGCTGTGAGCGCTGCAGCGAAGGCTATAGATGCGGGCCAGAGAGAGCGAGCATGCATTGGGACCCCTCGACCGCGAATCGGCGCTTACCCGAACGGACGGCGGCATGCACGAAGCGAGTGGCGAACTACCCGCGAGCTGATCGCTATCTGGTTTTGAAAGCCTGGTGTTCAACGGACGAGCAGCAACGAGTGTGCCACTCACAGGACGCAGTCGTAGGCGCTGATTGTCGTCCGGCCGGCGCGATTGGGTATCATCCGCATCACGTGACGACCTGCATTCGCGCTGGACACTGGATCGTCGGGATCGCGATCGCCGTGATCGCGAGCACGGCGCCCGCCTCCGCGCAGCGATTCCACGTGCCCGGCGAGACCGAACAGGGCGAGATCCTGTACCAGGCGAACTGCGTCACCTGCCACGGTCTCGAGGGCGACCAGGTTTCCGGCACCGATCTGGCGCACGGGCAGTTCCGCCGCGCGTCGTCCGACGACGATCTGATCCGCATCATCAGAACCGGCATCCCGGGCACGGCGATGCCGGCCAACAACCTCTCGGACACGCAGGCGGCTGCCATCGTTCGCTACCTTCGATCGCTGGCCGCGACCGAACCGCTCACGTCGATCCCTGGAGACGCGGCGCGCGGACAGGCGCTGGTCGAAGGCAAGGGTGCGTGTCTGAGCTGCCATCGGATTGCCGTGCAGGGCTCGCGCGTCGGGCCGGACCTCACCGACGTGGGGCGATTCCGGCGGCGCATCGAGCTCGAGCGCGCGCTGATGGATCCCGGCGCCGTCGTTCGGCCTGAGAACCGGCGCTATCGCGTCGTGACGCGCGACGGCGCCACGATCGCCGGCCGGCTGCTGAATCACGACACGCTGGCGGTGCTGCTCATGGACGACAAGGAGCAGCTGCGCTCGTTCGACAAGACCGCTCTGCGCAGCTATGCCTTCGTGCTCGAGAGCCCGATGCCGTCCTATCGCGACCGGTTCAGCGCCGAGGAACTGGCCGACGTGGTTCGCTACCTCGCCTCGCTGAAGGGCATTCAGCCTCAGACGCCATGACGAAGCCCGCGACGCTGTTCGTTGTCCTGCTCGCCACTGCCACCGTCGGCGCCCAGATCTCGTACGACCGCCTGCGTCAGGCGGATCGCGAGCCGCAGAACTGGCTCACCTACTCGGGCTCCTATGCGAGTCAGCGGCACAGCCTGCTCACGCAGATCACGCTCGCGAACGTGAAGAACCTGGAGATGCAGTGGGTGTTTCAGGCGCGTTCGCTCGAGCGCTTCCAGGCCACGGCGCTGGTGGTGGACGGCATCCTCTACACGGTGCAGGCGCCCAACGACATTCTGGCGCTCGACGCGGCCACCGGGCGGGTGTTCTGGACCTATTCCTACCGCCCGGCGCCGACCGCGCGCCCCTGCTGCGGACGCGTGAACCGGGGGCTGGCGATTCTGGACGGCACGCTGTTCATGGGCACGATCGACGGCCACCTGATCGCGGTGGATGCGAAGACCGGCAAGCCGATCTGGGACGTGGCGATCGCCAGGCCCGAATCCGGCTACGCGTTGACGCTCGCGCCGCTGGTGGTCAAGGACAAGGTGATCGTCGGACCGGCAGGCGGCGAGTTCGGCATCCGCGGGTTCCTCGCGGCGTACGACGCGAAGACCGGCAAGGAAGTGTGGCGGTTCAACACGATTCCCGGGCCCGGTGAGGCGGGGCACGACACCTGGGGCGGCGACTCCTGGAGGCGCGGCGGTGGTCCGGTGTGGCTCACCGGATCGTACGACCCGGACTTGAACCTGACCTACTGGGGCATTGGGAATCCCGGCCCCGACTACAACGGCGATCTGCGGCCGGGCGACAACCTCTACACGTCGTCGGTGGTGGCGCTCGATGCGGATACCGGCCGTCTGAAATGGCACTACCAGTTCACGCCGCACGACGAGTTCGACTACGACGCCGCGCAGATTCCGGTGCTGGCCGATGCCCGGTGGCAGGGACAAGCGCGCAAGTTGATGTACTGGGCGAACCGCAACGGGTTCTTCTATGTGCTCGATCGCGCCACCGGCGAGTTCCTGTCGGGCAAGCCGTTCGTGAAAGTGACCTGGGCCACCGGCTTCGACGCGCGCGGCCGCCCGATCCAGCCGGCCGACAAGAAGCCGAACGCGGAAGGCGTGCTGATCTTCCCCGGCAACCAGGGCGGCACCAACTGGTACAGCCCGTCGTACAGCCCCCGCACCGGACTCTTCTACATCCCCGCCTGGGTGAACTACGACACCGTGTACGCCAAGCGGCCGGTGGAGTTCGTGGAAGGGCAGTCGTTTGGCGGCGGCAATCCCCGGACCACGGTGCCGGCGGGGATTCAGACGGTCACCAACAACTACCAGACCGCCGACGAAGGGCACGGCGCCATCCGCGCCATCGATCCGCTCACCGGCGAGAAGCGCTGGGACTTCACGATGGCGGACGTCACCGATGCGGGTGTGCTCACCACCGCGTCGGATCTGCTCTTCAGCGGCGGACGTGAAGGCTACTTCTTCGCGCTCGACGCGCGCAGCGGCACGCTCCTCTGGAAGGCGACAGTGGGGGGAGTCGTGGCGTCGGGCCCGATGACCTACTCGGTGGGCGGGCGGCAGTACGTCGCGGTCGCGGCCGGGAGCTCGCTCTTCACGTTTGCGCTGCGGCCCGGGAGCTAGCGATCTCGCGCGAGGTAACATCAGAGGAATGCCGCACGCCTTGGTCACCGGAGGCGCGGGCTTCATCGGAAGCCACCTGGTCGATTCCCTGCTGGGCGATCAGTATCGCGTCACCGTGCTCGACAACTTCGATCCGTTCTACGAGCGCTCGATCAAGCTCGGAAACGTCGCCCACCACCAGACTCTCCGTTCCTGGCGTCTCATCGAGGGCGATATCCGCGACCCGGCGGTCGTCAACTCGGTGCCGGACGACGTGGACCTCGTCGTGCACCTGGCGGCCGCAGCGGGCGTGCGCCCATCGATCGCGGATCCGGTGCGGTGCCAGGAGATCAACGTCGCCGGCACGCACAACCTGCTGGAATTGGCGCGGATGCGCGGCATCCAGCAGTTCGTGTTCGCGTCGTCGAGCAGCGTGTACGGGGTGAATCCCCACGTCCCGTGGTCCGAAGACGACCACGTCCTGCGCCCCATCAGCCCGTATGCGAGCACGAAGATCAGCGCTGAGCTGCTCGGCCACGTGTACGCGCACCTGCACGGCATCCGGTTCCTGGCGCTGCGGCTCTTCACGGTGTACGGCCCGCGCCAGCGGCCCGATCTCGCCATCCACAAGTTCGCCCGGCTGATTCTCGACGGCCGTCCGATTCCGCTCTACGGTGACGGCTCCACGCGCCGGGACTACACCTACGTCGACGACATCGTCGCCGGCATTCGCGGCGCCATGCGGTACGAGCAGACGCCGTTCGAGGTCGTCAATCTCGGCAACGACCACACCGTGAGCCTCGCCGAGATGGTGCGGGCGCTCGAGCAGGTGCTCGGCCGGCGCGCCGTGGTCGAGCGGCTTCCGGAACAGCCGGGCGACGTGCCGCAGACCTGGGCGAACATCGAGAAAGCACGGCGGCTGTTCGGCTATCGGCCGAAGACGGCGCTCCTCGAAGGCGTGCAACGCTTCGCCGAGTGGATGACATCGGTCGCCGCACGGTCGTAGGGGCCGCCTTCAGGCGGCCCAGGGCCGGCTGAAGCCGGCCCCCACGAAAGAGCTGACGACGGCGGTTGTGGGGGCCGCCTTGAGGCGGCCCTAATGCCCCGCAGCCTCGCTGGCGTCCGAGGCGATGGCGGCGCGCAGCCGGTCGCGCGCGTAGGCCGCCAGTTCCTCGACGCCGCCGGGCTGTGGCAGCTGGCCATCGATGCCGAGCATCGCCACGCCGTGGACCACCGCCCACACGAACCGGGCCATGAGCGCTGTATCGTCGCCGCGCACGGAGCCGTCGCGCTGCAGCGCGGCGAGCGCATCGACGAGCGCCTGGAATGCACCGGCCGCCTCGGTGGCCAGCTCGGGCTCGCACGCCGGCTCCGGATCCACGAACCCGCCGAACATCACCCGGTAATGCGACGGGTTGGCCACCGCGAAGCGAATGTAGGCCACGCCCATCGTTTCGAACCCCGCGCGGCCGCGGCCGCTCTCGTCCCACGCCGCCACGAGCTGCAGGCGGAGCGTGCGGAACCCTTCGGTGGCGACCGCCGAGAGCAGCGCGCGCTTGTCGGCGAAGTGCCGGTACAACGCGGTGCGCGACACGCCGACCCGGGCTCCGATCTCGCGCAGGGTCAGGCCGGTCACCCCTTCGGCGCGGATCATGGCCAGCGCCTCGTCGAGCAGGGCGCGGCGGAGGTTGCCGTGGTGGTAGGGACGGTTGGGCTTGGTCGCTGCCCGCGCCGGTCGAGCCATGTGTCTCATCTTACCGGTAGGTGTTGACATCGTCAACATTCCCGATTACTTTATGTTGACGGTGGCAACATCTGAGGAGCGCGCCATGACTTCAACCGTTCGCCCGGTCGGAT
>DATMDI010000117.1:0-2235 GCA_035557875.1 Vicinamibacterales bacterium | reverse complement strand
AAGCCCGGGGGCCGCTAGCCGGGAGCCGGGAGCCGAGAGTCTCTAGGTCTTCCGGAAATGCTCGACGACCCGGCAGACGATTTCGTCGAGGCTGAGGCGCGGTTCGTAGCCCACCAGGTTCCGCACCTTGGAGATGTCGGGGACACGGCGCGGCATGTCTTCGAAGCCGGCCTCGTAGGCCTGGTCGTAGGGGATGAACTGGACGGGCGACGCGCTGTCGGTCATCCGCTTCACCCGTTCGGCCAGGTCGGCGATCGTCACTTCCTCCGTGTTCCCGATGTTGAACACCTCACCGATCGCGCGCGGTTCCTGGGCCAGCTTCACCAGCGCGTCCACGACGTCGGCCACGTAGGTGAAGCTGCGCGTCTGGGTACCGTCGCCGAACACGGTGATCGGTTGACCCGAGAGCGCCTGGCGCACGAAGGTCGGCAGCACCATGCCGTACTGGCCGGTCTGGCGCGGCCCGACGGTGTTGAACAGCCGCACGATCACGATCGGCAGCTTCTTCTCTTTCCAGTACGCCAGCGCGAGGAACTCGTCGATCAGCTTGCTGCACGCGTAGGCCCAGCGGTGCTTCACCGTGGCGCCGAGCACCAGGTCCGCGCCCTCGCGGAAGGGCACGTCGGTGCTCTTGCCGTAGACCTCCGACGTGGACGCGATGACGACCAGCTTCTTCTTCTTGTTTGCGTGCTTGAGCACCACCTCGGTGCCGTGCACGTTGGTCTCGATGGTGTGTACCGGCTGCTCGACGATGAGCTTCACGCCCACCGCGGCGGCCAGATGGAAGACGACGTCGCTCTGGTCGATCATCTCGGCCAGCAGCGGCTCGTTGGTGACGGTGTCGATCACGTACGAGAACCTGGCGCGCCCCTTGAGGTGCGCGATGTTCTCCATCGATCCGGTCGAGAGGTTGTCGAGCACGGCCACTTCGTGTCCGAGCTCGAGCAGCCGTTCCGCCAGGTGCGAGCCGACGAACCCGGCGCCGCCGGTGAGGAGTGCTTTCACGCTGTCGTCTGTCCTTCCTCGAATGCCTGAACGGCAGCCGCGACGCGGCGCACGTCGCCCGCGCGCAGCCGCGGATGGAGCGGTAGCGACAGCAGCGACCCCGCCGCGTCGTCGGCGGCCACGCACTGGTCGCGCACCCCGAGGTACGCAAACGCCGGCTGTCGGCTGAGGGGAATCGGATAGTGGATCAAGGTTTCCACGCCCGCCGCGGCCAGAGCGGCCTGCAGCGCGTCGCGCCTGGGCGATCGTATAGGAAACAGGTGATAGACGTGTCCCCGGTCGCGCTCAGGCACGGGCACCGCCGCCGGCAGGTGTGAACGATACTCGCCCGCGAGCGCCCGGCGCGCCTCGGTGAGCGCGGCCAGCCGCGGCAGCCGCACCCGCAGGACCGCCGCCTGGAGCTCGTCGAGGCGGCTGTTCACGCCCGGCAGCGCGTGCACGTAGCGGTGGGTCTGCCCGCCGTTGCGGAGCTGCCGGACCCGTTCGGCGAGCCCGGGATCGTTCGTGACCACGGCGCCGCCGTCGCCGAGCGCGCCGAGGTTCTTGGTCGGGTAGAAGCTGAAGGCGCCGGCTGCGCCCAGCGTGCCCACCGGGGCGCCGCCGGCCGTCGCCAGGTGGGCCTGGCAGCAGTCTTCGATGATGGTCAGCCCGTGCCGGCTGGCAATGGCGCCGATCGCGGCCATGTCGGCCGCCTGGCCGTAGAGATGCACCGGCACGATCGCGGCGGTGCGGCTGGTCACGGCGGCCTCGCACGCCGCGGGATCGAGCGTCAGCGTGTCGCGCTCGACGTCGGCGATCACCGGCGTCGCCCCCGCCGCGAGCACGGCCAGACCCGTGAAGGCCGCGGTCATCGCCGGCACGATCACCTCGTCGCCAGGCTCGACGCCAGCGGCGCGTAACGCCAGCGCGATGGCGTCGGTGCCGTTGCCGACGCCGACGGCATGCCTGGCCTTTGCTGCGGTTGCGAACTCGGCCTCGAACGCCTCGACCTCCGGCCCGAGCACGAACCAGCCGCGCGCGATCACGCGATCGATGGCCGTGCGCACGGCGGAGGCGTCGGCGGCCGGCACCAGCGAGAGAAACGGAATCTTCGCGGCGCTCACACGCGCTCCGGCCCGGCGGCGGCCTCGCCAAGGTACTGGGTCAGGTTCCTGCGATAGAAGGCGATCGTCTCCCGCAGTCCATCCGCCAGGGAAGTCCGCGCCGCCCAGCCGGTCGCACGCTTGAACT
>DATMDI010000116.1:0-2407 GCA_035557875.1 Vicinamibacterales bacterium | reverse complement strand
GTCGACGGCGTCGTGGCATCGCGCTTCGGCGCGGGTCTCGCCCGCGCGCTCGGACGCTTGGCGGCGGATCTCTCGATCGTCAATCCGGCGATCACGCCCGCGACGGCGCGTGAGCTCGTGGCGACGTCCTTCGACGTGGTCGTCGAAGTGGCGCAGCAGCGTGACGGTCGCTACCGGGTGATGCGCGTCGCCGAGATCGTCGGCAGCGGGCCACAGAGCGTCGAGCTGAGCGACATCTATACGTTCGTCGCCGATCGCACGGCGGCCGGCGGTGCGATCGAGGGCAGCTTCGTGACGAGCGGCACCGTGCCGCACGTCGCCGAAACGTTGCGCGCGCGCGGCATCCAGCTCGAGGCCGCGCTGTTCTCGCGGCCACTTTCACGCTGAAGCGCTGCTCGCTCGCGCGCGTGGCACCGGTTTCCGCGCACGACTTCGCGTGCTCACGCGCGCGGTCGTCACGGCTTTCGCCGGTGTTCGGCTGCGCGACTGCTCACGCTCGCTGCTCCTGTCGCTGCGCGGCTCGGCCACCGCATCCGATGGGCTGCGAACTTTGCGATTCGAACGGAACGTCAATCCCGCGGGTAATGACCGTTTCGTCGCTGGACTCGCGCCGGCCCGCGGGCGCATACTTTGTTGAAGTGGTGGTGTGAAGGTTGTCGAGCTCGGCGCCTGAAAAACGCCTCCACAACACCTCTGGCTGAGCCGTTTCGAGGCTCTGCAACAACGGGCAAAGTATGATCTGGAAAGTCTCTGACCACGGGCGCGCGCGTGCCCAAGATTTCGCCGGTCGAACGCGGCATCGCCTCACGACGACCGCGGTCGGGCTCATCGCGGTCGCTGCGTGCCAGCAGCCTGCCGACGTCGCGCGCGACACCAAGGGCCTCACCACCGGCGCGGGCGCCGCGACGGGCATGGGCGGCTCCGGTGCAACGGGCGGCGACATGGCCTCCGGCATGGGTGGCACCGGCATGGGCCAGGGCGGCAGCGGCGCGATGGGTGGCACCGTCGTGATCAACCCGAGCGCCGGGCAATCGAACATGGAGAAATGCCCGCCGACGACCTGCGCGGAGCAGGGGTACGAGTGCGGCTCGATCGTCGACGCGTGCGGCAAGGTCACGAACTGCGCGGACGAAGGCTTCACGTGCGGCCCGCTCGAGGCGTGCGTGGGCGGCGTCGACGCACCCGCCAAGTGCATGGTCGGCGGCGAGCCGTGCGAGCTCTGCGCTTTCGTGCCGGACTGCAGCAAGGCCGGGACGATGACCGCCATCACCGGTCGGGTGGTTACCCCGGGTCGCACCGACACCAACACCGGCAATCAGGTGGGCGTTCCGAACGCGTTCGTCTACATCTTGCGGAACAAGGGTGTCGGCGAGCTGCCGGCGATTACTTCCGGCATTCCCGACGGCGGCACGAGCTGCGACCGCTGTGAGGACCAGGACCTTGGCCCCGTGCTGCTTGGCACGGTCACCGACGCCACAGGTGCGTTCAAGCTCGAGGGAAACGTGCCGGTGGGCGAAGAGTTCGCGATGGTGGTGAAGGCGGGCCGCTTCCGGCGCGCGTTCAATTACACGGTGCCCGACAGCGCCGCCTGCCAGCTGACCGCGCTGCCAACCACGCTGCCCGACAACCCCGCGCGCCTGCCGCGCAGCATGTCGGACGGCCTGGCGGTGAACATTCCGCGCATCGCCGTCACGACCGGGTCCATCGACGCCATGGAATGCGTGCTCGAGAAGATGGGCCTCTCGCACGACGAGTTCAAAAACCCGGGCGCGGCCGGCGACGATCCGGCGCGCATCCACATTTACCAAGGGCGCTCGAACGCCGACGTCAATCAGGGCGACGGCGCCAGGATCGACGCGAGCACACCGCTCGAGGACGTCCTCTACGGCGACCCCAAGCGCCTCACGAGCTACGACATCGTCCTCGCGGACTGCGAGGGCCAGCAGGCCGACTCGAGCAGCGGCGTCCGCGGTGGCGGCCAGGGCGGGGAAGGCAACGCCGGCCCCGGACAGCCGCAGTTCAACGAGCGGGATGAATTCGGCGCCAACGTCATCAACTACGTGAACCGCGGCGGGCGCATGTTCGTGAGCCACCTCCGCTACACCTGGCTCTACGAGAACGGTTTGCAGGCCTACGACGCGGCCGACCCGCTGAACACCGGTCTCAACGCGGCGGCCACTTGGGAGATGGGAGACAAGGCGACCGTCATGAAGGGCAACGGCGTGGTGTCGCTCGGGCGACCGCTGGCGAGCCCGCGCATCCAGTCGTTCGCGGATTGGGCGAACGCCGAGATGGTCGCCTCGCCGCCCGGCTACGCGTTCGAGATCTCCGAGCCGCGCAGCCAGGCCGCCGGGATCGGGATGTCATCGGAGGAGTTCGTTTACACGGACTCGATCGACGACAAACC
>DATMDI010000115.1:0-7953 GCA_035557875.1 Vicinamibacterales bacterium | reverse complement strand
AGTCGCTCGAGATCGGCCTCGGCGGCGAGCGGCACCGTGCGGGTGTGCACCTTCAGGATCTCCACCCGGCCCCGGTGGTCCGGCGGGTGCACGACGATCTGGCGATCGAAGCGGCCGGGGCGGAGGAGTGCCGGGTCCAAGACGTCGGGCCGGTTGGTCGCGGCGAGCACGACGACGCCCTCGTGGCCCGAGAAGCCGTCCATCTCGGTCAGGATCTGGTTCAGCGTCTGTTCGCGCTCGTCGTGGCCGCCCATGGCGCGGGCGCCGCCGCGCGCCCGCCCGATGGTGTCGATTTCGTCGATGAAGACGATCGCCGGCGCGACCTTGCGGGCTTCCGCGAACAGCTCGCGCACGCGGCTCGCGCCCACCCCGACAATCATTTCGATGAACTCGGACGCGCTCGCGCTGAAGAACGGCACCTTGGCTTCGCCGGCCGTGGCGCGGGCGAGCAGCGTCTTGCCCGTGCCGGGAGGGCCGGTGAGCAGCACGCCCTTGGGCACGCGCGCGCCGAGGCGGCGATACTTCTCGGGCTCCTTGAGGAAGTCCACGATCTCGTTGATCTCGGCCTCGACCTCGTCGATGCCGGCGACGTCGTCGAAGGTCACTCGCACCGTCTCGGGATCGACGCGCTTCTGCCGGCCGCCGCCGAGCAGGCCGCCCATCGCACCCTGCTGGCGCTTGAACATCCAGACGTAGAAGCCGACCAGCAGGAGCATCGGCGCGAACGAGATGAGCAGGTTCGCGAGAAATCCCCGCTGTTGCACGATTGGGGTGGCGCGCACCGTCGCGCCGCCGTTCGCCAACTCCGCCAGCAGGTCGTCGTTGGCGAACGTCGGCCGCTCGGTCGTGAACTGCTGATACGTGCGAGCGGACTGTCCCGGCTGCGGAACGGCTTTCTTGAGCTCGCCCTCGATGGAGTCGCCGCGGGCGAACACTTCGGCAACATTCTGCCCGCGGACCTGCACCTTGAATTCGGTATAGGGCACCGCCTGCGGCCCCGACAGCTGGTCCTGCACCGTCAGCACGGCGAACAACACCAGATAGCCGGCCAGGCCGGCGGCCATGACGGTCCAGCGCGGCCTGCGTTTCGGCGCCTCGCCGTTCGGAAGGCCCTCGGTGCGCCACGGGCGGGCCCCGCGGGGCGACGGTGTTGCCGCGTCCGCTGGCGGACGCTCGGATCCACCAGGGGAGGGTCGTGACGGACCTTGCGCGGGCATGCCTGTATGGTCACACGACTTCGACGGCTTCCGGCTCGGCCGTCCCGCCCGGGTTGCGAGGCGTTGCGGCGCCCGGGGCCGGGCCGATCAGGATGCGAGCCGGAAACCTGAGATCAGGTGTCGGCTGCTAGGGCAGTGCGTACGCGAACAGCGCGTTGCCGGCGGCGATGGCGACGTACTGCTTGCCGTTCACCGCGTAGCTCATCGCGGCCGAGTTCACTTGTCCACCGACCGACGCCCGCCACAGCAGCTTCCCGCTGCGCGCGTCGAGCGCCAGGACGTAGCCTTCGCGGCCGCCGCTGAACACGACGTCGCCCGCGGTGACGAGCGTGCCGCCCCAGGTGATGTCGCTCATCTTGAACTCCCACACCTGGTCGAGCGTCTTCGGGTCGTAGGCGCGCACGACGCCGTAGGGCTCGGTGTCGTCGTTGAAGAACGGCACCAGGTTCGTCTGTCCCATGGCCGTTTGCTGCGTGTTGGAACTGGCGGTGCGCGGGAACTGCCCCTCGACCGCGACGATGCCCGAGTTCTCCCAGGTCGCGACATAGAACCAGCCGGTGCGCGGGCTGAACGACGGTGGCGCCCAGTTGGTGCCGCCATGTACGTGCGGCCGGATCAGCGTGCCCTCGGGTGTCGGAAACTTCACGCGGTTGGGACGTCCCTTGGCGTCGAAGCCGTCGAGCCAGTTGGTCTTCACGTAGGGCTTGCCCTTGAGGAACTCGCCGGTGACGCGATCGAGCACGTACATGATGCCGTTGCGGTTGGCCCAAAGCATCACTTTGCGCGATGAGCTCTGCTGACCGGAACGGCTTGACGCCGTTCCGTCGGGCCACTCGATGTCAGCGAGCACGGGCACCTGCGTCGCGTCGTAGTCCAGTTCGTCGTGCGGCGTGAACTGGTAATGCCACTTCAGCTTGCCGGTATCGGCGTCGAGCGCCACGACGCTGTCGCTATAGAGGTTGTCCCCGCGCCGCTTCGAGCCGTCCCAGTCCGGTGCGGGGTTGCCGGTGCCGAAGAACACGAGATTGGTCTCCGGGTCGTAGGCACCAGCGTTCCACACGCCCACACCGCCGGTCTTCCACGAGTCGCCCGCCCAGGTCTCGTTGCCGGGCTCGCCCGGGCCGGGAATCGTATAGAAGCGCCAGGCCTCTTGCCCGGTCCTGGCGTCGAAGGCCGCGATGTAGCCGCGGATCGGACCATCGCCGCCACCGGTGCCGATGATCACCTTGTCCTTCACGATCGTCGGGCTGGACGTGATCGAGTAGCGCTCCGACGCCTTGGCCACCTGCGTCTTCCAGACCGGTTTGCCGCTTTTGGCGTCGATGGCGATCAGGTGGGCGTCGATCGTGCCCATGTAGAGCGTGTCGCCGAGGATCGCGAGCCCGCGATTCACCTTGCCGCAGCACGGCCGGCCCTCGGGCGCCGGCGTGTAGTTGTAGGTCCAGAACGGGCGGCCGGTGGCCGCGTCGAGCGCGACGACGTTGTTCGGAGCCTCCACCGTATACATGACACCGTCGATGACCAGCGGCGTGGCTTCGAACTTCTCGAGCGATCGCGCCTGCCACACCCACTGCTGCTGCAGGTTCTTCGCGTTGTCGGTCGTAATCTGCGTCAGCGGACTGAAGCGCTGGTTCATCAGCGTGCCCGAGTAGGACAGCCAGTTCTGCGGCTCGCGGTCGCCACGCAGGACGCGGTCGAAGGTGACCTGCGCCTGGAGCGGCACGACGAGCGCGAGCGTGGCGAGGGCTAGCGAAGCTACGCCCCACATCACGAAATGTTCAGGCTTCGCTTCGCCAGCGCAGTGTCTAATTGCCCGCCCTTTGGGCGGGCGTAGGGGGTGGCGCATCACAGGCCTCGCAGAGACGACAGATAGCTGACCATGTCGGCGATCTCCTGCGGGTTCAGTGTCCCGCGGAACGACGGCATCGGCGACGGCACGAACCCCAGCTCGCGCAGTTCGCTCTTGTCGAACGATCGCAGCCGTTCGCGCGTGTCGAGCAGCTGCACGGTGAAGGTGTCGTGGCCCAGCAGCCGACCCGTCACTGCCGTGCCATCCTTCAGTACGACCCGGTAGGTGCGGTTGGCCGGGGCGACGTCCGCACCGGGATCGAGCAGGGCGCGTTCGAGCTCGACGGCGTTCCGGCGCCCGCCGACGTCCGTGAGATCGGGACCGACACGCGCCCCCGCGCCGCCGGCGCGGTGGCAGGCGGTGCACGCTTGCTGAAACGCCGCTCTTCCACGCGCCGCATCACCGGTCACGACACTGGCGGCCCGAGTCCTGGCCACCGACCGGAGGTAGGCAACGATCGTTTGTGCCTGTTCCACCGTCATCGGGCTGGCCGGCATCGGCGTGTTGGGGATGCCGGTGCGGATGATGCGCACCAGATCGTCGTCGGTCATGGGCCGGCGGAAGCGGCCGCGCCCCAGATCGATGCCGGCGATGACGTCGCCGTCCGGGCCGTGGCAGTTGGCGCAGCTGTTGCGGAAGGCGCGCTCGCCATCGAGCAGGTCCGCCGCGGTTTCGTGCTGCGCAAACGCAGAACGGGGCACGAGCAGGAACCCGAGGGCAAACGTCAGCAACGCCACCGCGATCCGTATCGCGCGACTGATATCAGTCATGTCAATGCCCAAATCGTAGTCTAGCGAGCGCCCGCGTCGTGAACGATACTGAAGGGCCCATGTCGTCGCCGCCTGCCCAGCCGCAGCCCTCGAAGATCCTGGATCTCGAAGTCAAAGACGCACGCCTCATTTTCGAGCCGGTCTGGGAGCACCTGGCCGAGGAAGTCGGCCTCGAGAACCTGCGCTTCCCGAAGGAGATGATCCTGCTCGGCGGTGCGCCCGGGGCCGGAAAGGGCACGCAGACCCGATTTATCAGCGAGACGCGAGGGCTGACCTGCCCGCCGATTGTCGTGAGCGAGCTGCTCACCACGCCCGAGATGGAGAAGATCAAGGCGCGGGGCGTGATGGTGGGTGACAAAGAGGTGGTGGGGGTGCTCCTGCGCAAGCTGCTCGAGCCGGTCTACCGCGACGGCGTCATCCTCGACGGCTTCCCGCGTACCCCGGTGCAGGTGGAGGGCCTGAAGCTCCTGGTCGAGAAGATCGGTGAGCTCTACGACCATTTCGCCGACACGGCGCTCGCCATCCACTTCCGCCGGCCGATCATCCACGTGATGGTGCTGTTCGTCGGCGAGGCGACGAGCATCGCGCGGCAGCTGGGGCGCGGGCGCGAGATCGCCGAACACAACCGGAAGGTGGCCGAAACCGGCATCGGCACGGTCATCGACCTGCGCGCCACCGACCTGTCGGAAGAACTGGTCCGGCGCCGCTACCTGGTGTTCAAGGAGCAGACCTGGAGCGCGCTCACCTCGTTGCGGCAGCTCTATCACTACCACTTCATCAACGCCGAGGGGCCGATCGCCGACGTTCAGGCGAACATCCTGCAAGAGCTGAAGTACCAGAGCTCGCTCGAGCTCGACCCCCGCACGTTCGAGCGGCTGCGGACGCTGCCGCTCGCCGAGGAGCTGGTGATCGGCGCGCGGCAGGAGCTGGTGAAGCGCCTCGACGCGTACGCGCTGGAGCATCCCGACCTCCTGGCGCAGATCGTCCAGCTCGTGTCCAGCAAGCTGATGCCGATCATCGCGAGGCACGCGCTCTCGGGGCGCGCGTACATCAATTCCGAGGATCCGGTCTTCAACGAGCCGATGGCGCTGCCCATGCTCATCGACATCCTGTCCGAGCGCGGCTACCGCGTGGCAGTGGACAAACAGATTCACGAAGTGCCGGAGCGCGTGGACCTGAAGACCGGCGCGATCACCTGCCGCCCGAAGACGGTCTACCGCATCCACGTCTTTTTCGAGGCCTCCAACATCCGCCGCGGCTGACAGTCGCAGGGGCCACCTTCAGGTGGCCCGACCAGCGGTGGTATAACCACGGCCATGACCGCACGCTACCAGGTTGCCGCGTTCGTTGCGTCCGTGTCGGCGCTCGTGTTCACCAACTCGATGTCCGGCCAGCAGCCGCCCGCGGGTCGCGGCAACGCCACCGCGCCGCCGCCGATTAACTGGCCCTCGCCGCCGATCTCCGATGGTCCGATTCAGCTCGACACGGGTTTGGTGCGGCCGATCAAGATCACGGTGACGAAAGGGTTGAACCAGCCGTGGTCCATGGCGTTCCTCCCCGACGGCGCCATCCTGATCACCGAGCGCCCTGGACGGCTCCGCATCGTGCGCAACGGCGTGCTCGATCCCGCGCCGATTGCGGGTCTGCCGCAGATTCAGGCGCAGGGCCTCGCGGGCCTGATGGACGTGCAGCTCCACCCGCGCTTCGCGGACAACAAGCTGGTCTACCTGACGTATCACAAGCCGCAGGCGCCCGCGCCCGGCGCGCCCGCAGCGGCGCCGGCTCCCGGAGGCCGCGGCAACGCGCTTCCGCCCGGCGTCATCACGCTGGCGCGTGGGCGATGGGACGGCGGCAGGCTGGTCGATGTCAAAGATCTCTTCAGCGCGCAGCCGTCGGGCAACGCCTCCCGCATGGTGTTCGGACGGGACGGCATGCTCTACATGTCGGTGGGCTACGGCGACCCGCCGGTCGGAAACCCCGATCCCGCGCACATGCCGCCGCAGGATCCGATGAGCCTCGCGGGCAAGACGCTGCGGCTGAAGGACGACGGCACCGTGCCACCCGACAACCCGTTCGTGGGCAGGACGGGCTACCGGCCGGAGATCTACACCCTCGGGCACCGCAACATCCTTGGGCTTGCCGTGCATCCCACGACCGGCGCGATCTGGTCGGTGGAGCACGGACCCAACGGCGGCGACGAAGTCAACGAGCTGCAGCCGGGGCGGAACTACGGCTGGCCCGTCGTCAGCTACGGGCGGTTCTATCTCGGTCCGCGCGTCAGCGTGAGCCCGTACAAAGAGGGCATGGAACCGCCGCTGGTGTACTGGGTGCCGGCCATCGCGCCGTCCGGGCTCCTGTTCTACACCGGTGACAAGTTCCCGCAATGGAAGAACCAGCTGTTCGTCGGCGGGATGCGCCAGGGCGAGGTGCCGCGGTCGGGTCACCTGGAACGCGTGGACTTCAACGAACAGTGGGAAGAGCTCCACCGCGAGAGCATGCTGCGCGAGCTGCAGCAGCGGATCCGCGACGTGCGCCAGGGTCCCGACGGGTTGTTGTACCTGCTGACCGCCGAGAATGACGGCGCGCTCCTGAAGATCGAGCCGGGCGCGCCCGGCACGAAATGAGCGACGCGACCTCTGCCGCCGCACGGCTTCGTGCCCTCCTCGAGCGTCCGGGTTTGCTGGTGATGCCGGGGTGCCACGACGCAATGTCGGCCCGGCTCATCGAGGAGGCCGGCTTCGAGCTCGGTTTCATGAGCGGCTTCGCCGTGTCGGCCGCGCGGATCGGCATGCCCGACACCGGCCAGATCTCGTACGGCGAGCTCGCGGACCAGGGGCAGAACATCTGCCGCGCCGTCTCGATTCCCCTGATCGGCGACGGCGACACCGGCTTTGGCAGCGCGCAGAACATCAAGCGCACCGTCAACGGCTACGCCCGCGCCGGCTTTGCCGCCATCATGCTCGAGGATCAGGTGGCCCCGAAGCGATGCGGGCACACGGAAGGGAAGTCCGTCGTGCCGCGCGACGAGGCGCTGACGCGGATCCGCGCCGCGGTGGACGCACGCGACGAGGGCGCCGACATCCTGATCATGGCGCGCACCGATGCCCGCGCCTGCGTCAGCCTCGACGAGGCGATCGCCCGGTGCCAGGCCTTTCGCGCGCTGGGGGCCGACATCACCTTCCTCGAGGCGCCGCTCGGCGCCGAGGAGATGCGGCGCTACTGCCAGGACGTGGATGGCCCGAAAATGGCCAACCTGATCGAAGGGGGCAAGACGCCGCTGCTGCCGCCTGGTGAGCTGGAGGCGTTCGGCTACAAGATCGCCGTGTATCCGCTCACGCTGTTGAATGTCTCGATCGTGGCGATGCGCGCCGCGCTCGCGCAGCTCGCCCGGGGAGACGCGACCGCCGCGATGGACTTCGAGGCGCTCAAGCGCGCGGTCGGCTTTCCCGAGTACTACGCCGAAGAGGCGCGCTACAAGCTGGCTGCCCGGGTCTGAAGACCGGGCCCACATCACGTGGCGGGGCTTCAGCCCCGCCTACCGCCGCGGCTGTGGCCTGCCGGGTGGCGCCGCATCCGGGACGAGCAGGAAGTACCGGTTGTTTTCGTCGCAGATGTATTCGATCAGTTCGTCGTCGGCCTGATACACCAGCGGCTGCGTCACCTTCCACGGGCGCGTGTACGCCTTCGGATCATCGACGGTGATTTCGATGTCCATGTGGCCGAAGTCTTTCCGCACGAAGCGCTCCGTGACGCGCAGGCGCTCCGTGGCGGGATTCCCGTTGTTGTCGAGCCAGACGTTGTCGTTGAAGCCGGCGCTCTCGACCACGAACGCGTCCCCGTCCCAGTGGCCCACCGAGTAGCCGAGCCACGCCGGGCTCGGATCCTTCGGCAGCGTCCGTCCGTCGGTGAAGATCTGCCGGTAGGAGTGGATGGCCTCGTAGAGGATGACCACCATGCCCGGCATCTCGAGGATCTTGAACGGATAGGGGACGAAGTCGGAGCGGGGCACGCCGCCGACGATGCAGTTCGAGGTCGGATCGTCCTTGGACAGGTTGGCGAGGCGCTCCTTGTAGACGGCTTCCGCCCACGGCTGATAAGGAAGCTTCTGGCCGGGGGG
>DATMDI010000114.1:0-3818 GCA_035557875.1 Vicinamibacterales bacterium | reverse complement strand
CAGCAGCGTGAACAGCGTCGGCCGCAGGTCGCCCAGGAGGTCGGCCGTGAGCGGAATGGCAGTAGCGGTGAAGTGCAGGCTCGCCGGGTAGTCCTTCGGCATCTCCCGGGCGAAGCGCTCGGCCAGGGTCGCGATTTCGGTCGCCGCCTGCCCGGCCGAGACACCCGGCTTCAACCGCGCGATGCTGGTGAGGAAGTGCGAGCCCCGGATGGGAACGGTGGAGCGATCGAACCCCAGGGGCATGAACGCCTCGGCCGGCACGGCGGCGTCGAAGTCCCGCGGGAGGCGAAACCCCGGGGGCATGACGCCGACCACGGTGAAGGTCTGGCGGTCGAGTACGACGCTGCGGCCGAGGATTCCGGGATCGGCGTGGAACCGCCGCCGCCAGAGCCCGTCGGTCAGCAGGATCACCAGGTTGCGGTTCGGAGTGTCTTCCTCGAGTGTGAAGAGCCGTCCGAGCTGCGGCGCGACGCCCAGCGCGGGCAGCACGCCGTGGGATACGACGCCGAGCGGGATCCGCACCGGGTCGCCGGCTCCGGTCAAGGTCATCGCGTTGCCGGCCAGAACGCCGAACTGCTCGAACGAGCGCAACTGATCGCGGTAGTCGAAGTACTCGAGCGACGACAGCGCAGCGCGCGGCGTCTCGGTCCAGCGGTTCCAGACCGCGACGAGCCGGTCCGGCTCGTTATAAGGGAGAGGCCGCAGAACGACGGCGTCGAGCACCGAGAAGAAGGCGGCGTTGGCGCCGATCCCAAGCGCCAGCGTCAGCATGGCGCCGATCGTGAACCCGGGCGCTCGTCGCAGCGACCGGGCGGCGGAGCGGACGTCCTGCCGGATCGCGTCGAACATCGGGATCAGACCGTGGCGGCTGCCATCGACTCTTCGACCACGCGCCCGTCGAAGAGGTGAATCGTGCGTGCCGCGTGCGAGGCGTAGCGCGCGTCATGGGTGACCATGCAGATGGTGGCGCCCGCCATGTGCAGCTCTTTGAGCAGGTCCATCACCGCTTCGCCGTTCTTCGAATCGAGATTGCCCGTCGGCTCGTCCGCCAGCAGGATCGACGGCTCGCCGCAGACGGCGCGCGCCACGGCGACGCGCTGCTGCTGGCCGCCCGAGAGCTGGCTGGGGAGGTGCTTGGCGCGGTGCGCCATGCCGACGCGCTCGAGCGCCGCGGTGACCCGCTGCTTGCGTTCGGCCGCGCGCATGCCGCGGTAGGTGAGGGGCAGTTCGACGTTCTCGAACACCGTGAGGTCGCCAATCAGGTTGAAGCTCTGGAAGATGAAGCCGACCTCGCGGTTGCGCACGCGCGCGCGTTGCGCCAGCGACAGCTTCACGACCGGCTGGTCGTTCAGCGTGTAGGCGCCGTCGCTCGGCGTGTCGAGGAGGCCGAGGATCGAGAGCAGCGTGGACTTGCCGCATCCCGACGGGCCGGCGATCGACACGTACTCGCCGCGATGGATCTCGAGGTTGATGTTGTCGAGCGCGTGGGTTTCGACCTCGTCGGTGAGGAAGACCTTCTTGACGGCATCGAGCTTGATCAACGGTGCGTTCATCTCTTGTCCTTTACGGCTCAGGGCTCAGGGCTCAAGGCTCAGGGAAGAGCGCTTGTCGTCCTACCTGCCCACCTGCTTACCTGCTCCAGCCGCGTTTCAGCGAAGCCGCACGCGGTCGTAGGCGTCCCACGCCGACATGTCCGAGAGCACCACCCGGTCGCCTTCCTTGAGGCCCGAGACGACGACGATTTCGTTGACCGAGCTGGTGCCGAACTTGACCTGCACACGCATCGCGGTGCCGTCGGGATTCGTCACCTTGAACAGCCCGGCGGTGCTGTTGTCCTGGCCGAGCGACGGACGGCCGACGTAGAGCACGTTCTCGAGGTGTTCGAGCTGCACCGTGCCGTCCACGCTCAGATCCGGCACCGCACCTCGCGGCAGTTCGTCCGTCAATGAGACGTCGATGGTGACGGTTCCGTTCGCGGCGCCCGGATCCTTGCGGCTCACGCGGCCGGCGATCTTGCCGCTGCGGGTGTCGATTTCTGCCGACTGGCCCACCTCGATGTCACGCGCCTCGGTCTCCGCGACTTTCAACTCCGCCTTGAGGCGTCCCGGATCCGCGACACGCGCAAGGTTCTGGCCCGGCGCCACCCGCTGGCCGACGTCCACCGGTACCTGCTGCAGCACCCCGGCGAAGCCGGGCGTTACCTGCAGCGCCCGCAGGCGGCTTGCATAGAGGTCGGTCATCGCCTGCGCCTGATCGACGGTGGCCTGCTGGACGCGCAGCCGCGCCTCGATCGATTCGCGCGAGGCCGTGAGGCGGCGGGTCTCGATCTCCACACGGTTCTTGAGCGTCTCGGCCTTGAGGTGCGACTGCCGGCGAATCAGCTCCGAGACCAGCTGTTCCTTGGCCAGCGCCTCGTTGGCTTCGGCCTCCATGCGCGCCTGCTCGAAGTCGGACTGAATCGTGGCGGCCTGGGATTGCTGCGTGAGCAGGTCGTTCTGCAACTGGGCGCGCAGGTTGTCGAGTCCGGCCCGGGCCGATTGCAGCGCGAGACGGGCGTTGAGCGCTTCCTGCTCGACCTGAGGATTGCTGAGGACGAGGATCACCGAGTCGGCGGCGACGGTGGCGCCAGGGCGCAGCAGGATGCGCTCGACCCGGCCCTCGGTGGTCGCCGGGAGCCAGCGCGTGTCTTCGGGGACGAGCGTGCCGACGCCTCGGACCTGACGGATGATGGACCCGCGTTTCACCGTGTCCTCGAGAACGGTGGCCCGTTCGACCGACGGCGCCGCCGGCTCCATGCGCGCAAGCGCTGCCGAGAGGACGACGAGCACCAGGACGGCCGCCACGGCGAGGATGGCCTGGCGGAGGCGTTTACGTTTCAGGATGGCGGGGTCGCGGGCAATGTCGGGCATGAGTCCGATCCGGAAAACACAAAGGCTATGCCACCCGAGGGGCGGGCGGCAGCGGTTTTCCCGCCCAGTTTCGGGCCGGAACCGCCGAGGACCGGGCGGGCTGTCCGGTCCTGGGACGGCCCTGTCCGGCGCCGCACGTCACGCGTTCACCCCCACGACCAGGGCGGTGGCGTCGTCGTCGAAGCCGCGGCCGGCCCAGTCGTGCACATCCACGAAGAGCCGCTCCACGAGCGCCGCCGGGTCGAGCGCCCGATGCCGGGTGAGGGTGTCGACGAGCCGGTCATCGCCGTACTCGCTCGATTCGGACAGACCGGCTTCGATGAGGCCATCGGTGAAGAACAGCACGCGGTCGCCCGCTGCCAGCGCGTACGTGCCGCCGTCGTAAGTCGCGGTGTCGAACACGCCGGCGATCAGGCCGCCCGTCTCGAGGCGGCGCACGGTGCCGTCGGCGCGGACGAGCATGGGCGCGTTGTGACCGGCGTTGCTGAACGCCAGCGTCCGCGCGCGCGCGTCGAGCACCGCGACGACGAGCGTGACGAACCGGCCGTGGGCGCCCTGACGGCACAACGCGGCGTTGACGCGCACCAACACGTCACGTGGCGCGGTATCCGGCCCGGCGCACGCCCGCACCGTGGCCTGGACGCTCGACACGAGCAGTGCGGCGGGGAGGCCCTTGCCGCACACATCGCCGACACAGAGCGCGAACCGCTCGTGGCCGAGCGCGAAGACGTCGTAGTAGTCGCCACCCAACCCTGACGCCGGTTCCCAGCGCGCCGCGAGGCTGCACCCGGGCACGTCGGGCAGCGTGGACGGCAACAGCGCGCGCTGCAGGCTCTCCGCCTCGCGCCATTCGCGCGCGGCAAGAGTGCCGGCGCGGCGGTCGGCCCGCGCCTGCGCAATCTCGGTGCG
>DATMDI010000113.1:0-13548 GCA_035557875.1 Vicinamibacterales bacterium | reverse complement strand
GCGTGATCTTCGTGAGGCGGCCATCGCGGATCTTGTAGAGCCTTGTGTCGCCCACGTGCCCGACCGTCGCGACCCCGTCCTTCAGCACGGCCACCGTGAGCACGCACGCCATGCCGTTCCAGTCGGCACGTGACGCGGCGGCGCGGTGGATTTCGTTGTTGGCGACGGTAATCGCCTCGCGCACGCGCTGATCCACCGGCCCGGTCTCGCGCTCGAGCCGCGCGCGGAGCATCGACAACGCCAGCGCCGCGGCCTCGCCGCCGGCGGCCTGGCCGCCGACGCCGTCGATGACCATGAACAGGCCGCGGGCGGTATCGACGTGGAAGCGATCCTCGTTGGCGTCGCGGACGAGTCCGGGATCGGTGGCGCCAGCCGCGCGGTAGGCCGGGGCGGCGGGGGCGGTCACCTCGACGCCCTCCCGGCCCACACCGCGGCCGCGGCCGCGGCGGCGAGCGCCGCCAGGAGCACGAAGCGGGACAGGAGCAGCAGGGTCACGTCAGCGCTCGACGCGGAAATCGAGGAATACCGTGTTGGCGAGGCCGATGCGGGCGCGATCCGGCAGCGGCACCTCGACGCCGTTCTCGCGTTTGCTGCCGTCCACCGCATCGAAGCCGCGCGGCACCGGCCGGCCGTCCACCGTCGTGCCGAGCGTGCTCAGATCGATGAGGCAGAAGCGGCCGCTCTCCGCATCGTGACGGATCCGCGCGTGCTCCCGCGAGACGTCGGGCGAGGACACGATGCGGATGTCCACCGGATAGGTGAGCCCGCCCCGTCCCATCGACACCGACGCCTTGATGACGGCGTATTCGTGGGTCCCCGCGCCGTCCTCGTAGGAGAGGCGCGCCAGAGCGCGTGGCGATTCTGGCGGAGACGGCACTGCGGGCGGCGTGGCCGGCAGCGGCGGCGCGGCGATGACGACAGCCTTCTGTGGCATCGTCTGCGGCACGGCCGCCGTCTGCAGTACCGCCGTCGCCGGGGAAGCGGCAGCCGGCTCGGTGGCGGGCGGCCGATCGGCGCCGATCGCGTGCACCTCGCGCGTTCCGGCACGCGGGCCGCCGTAGAGGGTGGCGATGCGCCGGGTACGGCTGCCGACCGCAAGTTCGGGACTCACTGGCAACACCAGTTCGGACGTGATCAGGACCGCGCCTGGCGCCAGATCGCCATCCGCATCCGCGAGGAATTCGACCTGCCATTCGGCCGGGTTCTCCACCGGCGGCGTGCTGGGCCGAAAGAGGCGCGGCGCATAGCGGCTCAAAGGTGACCCGAGGTTCAGGTCGGCGAGCTTCTCGTTGAGGGCCCGGATCGTCTGCTGCTGGAGGATGCCGAAAATGCCCTCGAGACGCGCGTACTCGTCCGGGTGCAGATACACCAGGTAGCGGCTGGGCGCGAGAACCGAGTATCTGAGCGGCTCGAGGTTCTGTTCCATGTGCTCGAGCACGAGGTCGATCAGATCTGCGGCGGGGCGGCGCTCGACCCTGGCACGGGGCGTCGGGGCAGCGGGTTGCGGCACGGCTACACTATTCCCCAGGCTCCGCGGCCGAGTCACAAGGAAAGGCCAAGGAAACTCCAAAGCTTCGCTCACCCCGCCGTGCGCACCCGATTTGGCACTTACACGCTGGACGCCGACACCCGGCAGTTGCTCGACGGCAGCGAGCCCGTCCACCTGTCCCCGAAGGCGTTCGACGTGCTGTGCCTGCTGGTCGAGACCCGGCCGAAGGTCGTGAGCAAGACCGACCTGCACGACCGCATCTGGCCCGGCACCTTCGTGGTGGACGCCAACCTGAGCGTGCTCATCGGCGAAGTCCGGCGGGCGCTTGGCGACAGCGCGCAGACGCCGCGCTACATCCGTACCGTGCACAAGGTCGGATACGCGTTCTGCGCAACCGCCACCGAAGGGGCATCCACCGCACGTGCGCGCGGCGCGGGCGGTGCGTCCCGTTGCTGGCTGGCGTGGAACGACCGGCGCTTCATGCTGACGGGGGGCGAGAACCTCATCGGGCGCAGTCCAGAGTGTGCAATCTGGATCGACGTGAGCGGCGTGTCGCGCCGCCACGCGCGCGTGCATCTCGACCCCGGCGGCGGCAGCGCCACCATCGAAGACTTGAACAGCACCAACGGGACGTTCGTCAACGACGCGCGCGTCGAATCGCCGCACACGCTGGCCGACGGCGACGTGGTGCAGATCGCGTCGGTGCTGCTCACGTTCCGGATGTGGCAGCCCGACGGCGTGCGCTCGACCGAGCGGATCCGACGCGGCTGAGTTCGCGGCTGGGTAAACCTTTCAACGCCGCCTCGACCGTGCCAGCCCAACCATGACGCGCTGATTCGTGCCTTTTTCCTAAAGAAACGTCACTTCTCGAGCGGGCGTTCATCTTGCAGAGTGCCTCTGGCGGAGGGCACGGCGCGCACACGGCGCGTCTGCACAGTCTCCAGTGAGGTGCTTCATGGTCAGTCGAACTGCAGTCTTCGTCGCGTGCGGAGTTCTCGCCGCGAGCGCCGCGTTTTCACAAAACCCGGCGCCCAACCCAACTCAGCGAACGGTGAGTGCGAACGAGGCTCAAGTTCCGCTCTTCCGCGTCACCGTCGTCGGACGCACGACGCCGGCCGTGAATTACCGGCCGCGCAGCGGCGATACCAAGATCGATTTCGAGGGCACGGCGTTGATGCCCATGGCGCGCGGCAACGCCGTCGTGTCGGGCGAAAAAGGCTACATCCGCATCGATGCCCGCTTCGACAAGCTGTCCCCGCCGTCACAGTTCGGCCACGAGTACCTCACCTACGTCCTCTGGGCGATCACGCCCGAAGGGCGCGCCACGAACCTCGGTGAGGTCCAGCGGGACGACCAGGACGCGCGGGTGAAGGTCACGACCGAGCTGCAGGCCTTCGGGCTCGTGCTCACCGCCGAGCCGTATTTCGCGGTGACGCAGCCGAGCGACGTCGTGGTGATGGAGAACGTTCTTCGCGACAACACCAAGGGCAGCGCCGAAACCATCCAGGCCAAGTTCGAGCTGCTGAAGCGCGGCTCGTACCTGATGAACCAGGACGCGGCGAAGCTGAAGATCAAGCCGCTCGAACCCGGCTCGCCGCTCGATCTCGCCGAAGCGCGCAACGCGGTGGAACTGGCGCGGCTGGCGGGCGCCGATCGCTTCGCGTCCGACACGTTCAACAAGGCCGCGGGGCTGCTGGCCGATGCCGAGCTCGCGCGCGAGAAGAAGCGTGGCAGCAACGCCATCATGATGCCGGCGCGCCAGGCGGCACAGACGGCCGAGGACGCGCGCCTGGTGGCGTTGCAGCGGCAGGAGGAGGCATTCCAGGCCGAGCAGCGACGCCTCGCGCAGGCTCGTGAGGATGACGCAGTGGCGCGCGCCCGCGCCGAGGCCGAGCAGCGCCGTCAGGCGGAACTGAACGCGCAGGCGGCAACCGCGCAGGCTCAGGCGGCAGCCGCAGACCGTGCCGCCGCCGAGCGGGCGCGGGCCGACGCCGATGCGGCGCGGGCGCAGGCCGAAGCGGAGCGGCAGCGTGCCGAGGCGGCACTCCGGAATGCCGAGGCCGACGCTTCGCGCACGGTCGCGCAAGCGGAGCGCGAGAAGGCCGAGCTGCGCGAACGGCTGCGCCAGCAGCTGAACGTCATTCTGGAAACGCGTGAAACCGCGCGCGGCCTCATCGTCAACCTCTCGGACGTTCTGTTCGATACGGCCCAGGCGACGCTGAAGCCTGGGGCACGCGAGAAGCTGGCGCGGGTGTCCGGCATCCTGGTCAGCCATCCCGATCTGAAGCTCGAGGTCGAGGGGCACACCGACAGCGTCGGCACCGACGAGTACAACCAGAGTCTGTCCGACCGCCGCGCCGAGTCGGTGCGGGCGTACCTCGTGGCGCAGCGCATCGCGCCGCAGTCGATCACGACCAAGGGCTTTGGCGAGCAGCAGCCGGTCGCCACCAACGACACCGCCGCGGGACGGCAGCGGAACCGGCGCGTCGAGCTGGTGGTTTCTGGTGAAGTAATCGGCACTCACTAAACAGGGCGGGTGCGTGCTCATGAGTGGGCGGGCTGAGGGCCCGCAATCACGGGCACGCACCCGATTCACGACACGCGGAGGACGATCATGCGGGCAGCAACCTTGTTGATTGCGGGCATCCTGGCGGTTCCAGCGCTGGCGGCGGCGCAGAACTGCACCCCTGACGAACGTCAGGTCGTGGACGCCATCTACCGCCAGGTCCTCGAACGCGGCGTGAGCGCCGGCGAGGCCAACGAGTGGATCACGCAGTTGCGCGGCGGTCAGACCACCGTGCGCGAGCTGGTCGAAAACATCGCCGTGTCGCCCGAGCACCGGCAGCGCTTTCTGCCCGGCACCAGCGAAGGCAGCCGGCGCACTGCCGTGACCAACCTCTATCGCCACCTGCTGGGCCGGGAGCCGGATGCCGGCGGGCTGCAGGCGCACGTCGCCGCGCTGTCGCGCAGCGACATCGACGCGGTCAGCGCCGCCATGATCAGCTCGGCCGAATATCAGCAGAAATTCGGTGAGAACGTGGTGCCGGGCCAGGGCGTACGCTATTGCCCCGGCGCCGGAGGCCAGAGCAGCAGCAGCAGCAGCAACAACCTGTTCCGGTTCCGCAACATGGACAAGAACGGCAACAACCAGATCGAGCGCAACGAATGGACCGGTAGCCAGCAGTCGTTCAACACCCACGACTGGAACCGCGATGGCGTGCTGTCGAACAGCGAAGTGCGGATGGGCGCCCGCCGCTGGCCGGCGGACGAGGACAACTTCTCCCCGGACGGCCCGGCGACCTGGACGCAGCGGTCCTTCCGCCAAATCGACCGCAACAACGACGGCCGGATCGTGCCCAATGAGTGGTACTACGGGCCGGAGTCCTTCCGCCGCGCCGACCGCGACCGCAACGGCGCGCTCAGTGCGGCCGAGTTCGTCAACAACGCGACGTGGGACGACGACCGCGACGATCGCTTCGCAGACCTCGACATGAACAACAACGGCCGGGTCGAGCGGAGCGAGTGGCACGGGACGCCGGGAGCGTTCGACTCGCTCGATCGCAACAACGACAGCGTGCTGAGCCAAGCCGAGGTAGTGGGCGACGGCTCCACCCGCTTCGACGGCTTCGGCAGCCTCGATACCAACGGCAACGGCCGCCTGGAGCTGGGCGAATGGCGCTGGTCGCTGGCGAGCTTCAACCGTTACGACGCCAACAAGGACGAGGCCATCAGCCGGCAGGAGTTCACCGCGAGCGGCGGGACACCCGCCGCGCCGGCAAAGTAAGCCGGCAAGGTAAGCTGAAGGCGGCGCGGGACCTCGATCGGGGGTCCCGCGCCGCGGACGATGACCGACTCGCGAATCTCTCCCTGGACCGTCGGCGACCACCTCACCCACCGCTTCAATCCGGAACTGGGCATCGGGCGCGTAACCGCGATCGACGGCCGCTCGATCGTCGCGGACTTTCCCCGCTCGGGGACCACCTTGCGCCTCTCGGCCAGCACGGATGCGCTGATAGCCGTCGATCTGAGCCCTGGACGGCCGGTACGCGTCAGCGCCACACGTGAGGAGACCCGGGTCGCCGCGCGATTGCCGGACGGACGGGTACGACTGGCAAACAGCAGCACCGAGCCCGCGCACGCCCTGTGGCCGCTCGAGCTCGAACGGGCGCTGCTGGATCGCCTGGCGCTGGGCGATACCGACGATGCAGCCGACCTGCTCCTCCGGCTCGACATCCTGCACTTGCGCCGCATCCGCGAGGCCGACGGTCTCGGCTCGTTCCTGGGGGGACGGGTGCGGCTGTTTCCGCACCAGCTCCACGTCGCCGAGCGGGCCACGCAGAGCGACCCGGTGCGCTGGCTGCTCGCGGACGAAGTGGGGCTCGGCAAGACCATCGAGGCGTGCCTGATCCTCAACCATCTCGTCCACACCCGGCAGATCGAACGCTGCCTGGTGGTGGCGCCGGCCGCGCTCACCGTGCAGTGGCTGGGCGAGCTGTGGCGCAAGTATCACCAGGTCTTCACGCTGCTCGACGATCGGCGCCTTGCCGACGTCGAGCGCGACTTCGGTGAGGGGTTCAACCCCTTCGAGCTGCACCGGCGGGCGGTGATCGCCCTCGAGACGCTGACCGCCCGTCCCGAGTTGAGCGCGCAGGCGGTGGCGGCGGGGATCGATCTGCTCGTCGTGGACGAGGCACAGCGGCTGCGACGGCCGCCAGGACATCCCGGCGAGCCACCGTGGCGAGCGGTGGCGCCGATCGCCGCCTCGCACCGGCACGTGCTGCTCTTGAGCGCGACCCCGCTCGAAGACGACGCGCACGGATTCTTCCGCCTGCTGCAGCTCCTGCGACCGGAGGAGTTCCCCGAGGAGGCTGGATTCGAAGACCGTCTCGCCCGCGCCACACCCCTGCCGCCCTGCACCAGCTCGACGCGCCGCGTGGACATCGGCGGGCTGCCCCCGCGGGTAGGGATCCCGATCGACATCGAAGATGCCGCGCGCTGGCAGCCGCGCGAAGCGGTCGAAGCGCGGTTGCGCGCCGCGCCGGCCGTCAACGAGGTGACACGCCGCCAGAAGGTGGAGCGGATTCGCCGCGCGCTGGCCTCGGGCGTCGCACTGGCCGCCGTGCTCGGCCCGGCCGAGCGCGAGCTTCGAGACCGCGCGGAGGCGATGGACGCCTCGGACCCGCGCGTCGAATGGCTGGCGGCGCAGGCGCCGCGCTGGCGTGACGCCGGGGAGAAGACGCTGGTGTTCGTGGCGCACCGCGAGACCCTGGAGATGTTGCGGACCGCGCTCAGCCATCGGGCGCTGCTGGCCACCGGCGCGTTCCACGAGGAGTTGTCGCCGTCGCGGCGCGATCTCGAGGTGGCGCGATTCCGCGAGCCCGGCGGGCCGAGTCTCCTCGTCTCGACCGAGGCCGGCGGCGAGGGGCGCAATTTCGAGTTCTGCCGGCGTCTGGTGCTGTTCGATCTGCCGTGGAAACCCTCGGCCGTCGAGCAGCGCATCGGGCGGCTGGACCGCATCGGCCGCCGCATCCCGGTCGAGATCGTCTATTTCCGCCCGCCGCGCGGCATCGGCGCCGACGCGGTGCGGCTGTTCGAAACGCTGGGGCTGTTCCGCGAGCCGCTGGCCGGAGTAGAGCCCGAGCTCGCCCGCGTGGAAGATACGCTCGCCGATGTGGCCGCCGATCCGGCAGCCACGTTGTCGGCGGCGGCCAGCGCCGCACTGATCGGCGACGTCCACGCGGCACGCACCCGCATCCGCGAAGCGGCGTACCACGAGCTGCACCGCACTCCGTTCCAGGCCGACATGGCAGCCGGCCTGCTGGCCCGCGTGCCGTCCCACCTCGACGCGCTGACGCAGGACGTGGTGGTGGCCGCCTGCACCCGTCTCGGCTTCACCGTGGAGCACACGCGCGGCCGGCGCGTCTTCGCCATCGAGCTCGGGAGCGACGCGCTCGTGGACAGCCTGCCTGGCGTCCGCAGCGGCTCCACCTACGTCGGCTCGTTCGATCGCGAGGAGGCCGTCGAAGACGAGACGCTGGACTTCTTCGCCTCTGGCCATCCGCTCGTCGAAGGCATCCTGGCGCACTTCGAGGACAGCGTGCTGGGCCGCGTCGCGCGCATCGAGCTCGGCGCTGACGACGGGCACGGCGAGGGCCTGGCCGCGATCTACAAAGACGGTCCAGACTTCGACGTGGTGGCGTTCGATGCCGCGGGGCGCCCGCGCACCGATTGGGCCACGGCGCTGCGCCAGCGGCCTCTTCCCGTACGCCGTCCGGCGGATGAGGAGACCGACCGCCGGGTGTGGACGGCGATGATTCAGCGCCTTGGCGCACGACTCGATCCGGCGCGAACGGCGCACGCGCTGGTCGCGCTCACCGTACGCCCGCCCCGCTGACGTCCGGCACTGTCGCAGGGCGGGTCTTCAGACCCGCCTGACGCTGCTAGACTTGCCGGCCTGATGCCGACCAAAGCGTCGACTACACGATCCGCTGCAATTCGCCGTGCCGTCGCGGCGCTGGTGCTGCTGACGCTCACCGGCCTCGTCGCCTACCAGGTATGCCGGATACCCGTCCAGGTGAGCGACAGCCTCGGCAACCTTCTCCAGGTGCAAGCGGTACCGCTCTCCGACGTGTTCGTCGGCCAGTTCTCCAACGGCGCCTACATCCGCCCTCTACTCTGGGCGCAGATCAAGCTGGCCTACGACGGCGCACAGGGGCATGAACCGCTGATGTTCAAGGCGCTCCACGTCGGCCAACTGCTGTTGCTCGCGCTGTTGGTGTGGCGCCTGATGCAGGTGGAGACAGGAGGCGACCTGGCGGCGGCGGTGCTGGCCGCGTTCGTGCTCTTCGGCCTGCACACCTTCGATGGCCTGGTGCGCGAGGCCTTTCCGATCAACTCGTTTCTCACCATCGCGATCGCGGTGCTCGCGGTCCTCAACCTGTCGGCGGGCGAACCGCACTGGTGGCGCGACGCGGCCGCGGCCGTCATCTTCGTCCTGGCGATGCTCACGGTCGAGTCCGGCGTCCTGGTCGTGGCCGCGCTCGTGGCCGCGCGGCTGGCGGGCATGCGCGGCGTATCGTGGGCGGGTGTCGGCGTCACCGCCGGGGTGTTCGTGGCCTACCTCGGGCTGCGCTTTGGCGTGCTCGATACGGGCAGCCCGGCATTGAGCGAACGGGCCTCGGGCTTCGGTTTCCGGACCCTGGAGCCGGCCGAGCTCGTCGCGCGCTTCGGGTCCAATCCGCTCCCCTTCTACGCCTACAACGTCGCCGCCTCTCTGGTGTCGGTGCTGCTGGCAGAACCGCGGGCCGGCGTCTGGTACGCGACGCAGGGTGTGGCCGCCGGCCAGCTGTGGCCGGCGTGGCTGTCGATCAACGTGGCGGCGTCGGCGGTGGCCACCGGTCTCGTCCTGTGGGCCACGTTCGGCGCGCTGCGGCGCTGGCGGACGGGCGACACCGTGGCGCGCGACCGGCTTCTGCTCGCCTGCGGCGCCGTACTCGCCGCTAACGCCGTCGTCAGCTTCGGCTATACGAAGGACGTGATCATGAGCACCGGCGGCGTGTGCTTCGCGCTCGCCGTCTACGCGGCCGCGGCGAGCGCGCTCGAGGCACACAGCCGTCCGGCATCGCGGCTGGCTCGCGCAGCCGTCGCCATCGCGCTGGTCCTGTGGGCCGTTCGTGCGGTGGCGCTGCCGGTGCGCCTCGAGATGCAGGCCGCGCGCGTGCGCCAGGAATGGCAGGACGTGGAGGCCTGGCTCGAACGGCAGCACATTGCCGTGGCCACGCCCGAAGCCCGCGCGCTGGTCACCCGCTTGCGGCGCAGCGCGCTGCGCACGCGCCCCAAGACAATCGAGTGGACCGGGTGGCGGTCGATACTGGACCTCAATTGATTCGACAACGGCCAGTCCGGCGGTAGAATCGGCGGCCGTGAGCGTCACCGCGCCCATGAAGGCGCCCTCGTCGGCGATTCAGCCCGGCGCGCGCGTCCAGGCGCTGGACGTGCTCCGCGGCCTCGTGATCGTGATCATGGCGCTCGATCACGTCCGCGACTACTTCCACGACAGCGGCTACGCCTACGACCCGCTCAACCCGTCGACGACCACGGCGATGTTGTACGCGACCCGCTGGGTCACCCACTTCTGCGCACCCACGTTCGTCCTCCTCGCCGGCGTGTCGGCGTGGCTGCAGCACGCCAAGGGCAAGGACCCGGCGCGGCTGGCGCGGTTCCTGCTGACGCGCGGCCTGTGGCTCGTCGTGCTGGAGGTGACCGTGGTCGCCTTCGGCTGGTCGTTCTCGATCCCCCTCTTGCCCGCTCTCCAGGTGATCTGGGCGATCGGCTGGTCGATGGTGGCGCTGGCTGCGCTGGTGCGGCTGCCGGTGCAGGCGGTGCTCGCGATCGGGGTCACCATCGTCGCCGGACACAACCTCCTCGACCCCGTGAAGGCTGAGTGGTTCGGCGTGTGGTCTCCCGCGTGGCAGCTGCTGCACGAGCAAGGGGTGATCGTGCGCGATGGCCAGGTCGTCGTGTTCGTCGCCTACCCGCTCCTGGCCTGGATTGGCGTTCTCGCGCTCGGCTACGGGCTCGGGCCCGTGTTCCTGTCGCCGCGTCGCGATCGGACCCTGGTGCGGCTGGCCATGGTCATGCTCGCGCTGTTCGCGCTGCTGCGGGGTTTCAACCTGTACGGCGATCCGCAGCCCTGGGCACCGCAGGCAACGGCGGGCGCGACGGTGATGGCGTTCCTCAACGTCGCGAAATATCCGCCGTCGCTGCTGTTCATCTGCGCGACGCTGCCGCCGATGCTCCTGCTGGTACCAGTCTTCGACCGGATGCGCGGCCCGGTCGCGGGCGTGCTGCAGACCTTCGGCGCCGTACCGCTCATCGCCTACGTCGCGCACCTCTACGTGATGCACCTGCTGGCGATCGCGGTGCACGCCGCCGCTGGCCACAACCTCGACGGCATGTTCGACACGATCCGTGACTTTTTCACGCGCCCGGACGCCCTGGCCGACACCGGCTTTCCGCTGCCGGTCGTCTACGCCGCGTGGCTCGCGGTGCTTGCCTTCGTCTATCCGATCTGCCGCTGGTGGGGCGACGTCAAGCGCCGCCGTCGGGAGTGGTGGCTGTCCTATCTGTAAGAACACCCAGTCAGGTAGGTCAGGCAGGTAGGGCGGGGCTTCAGCCCCGCCTCAGGATTTCCGCTTCTCCACCGGCGCCGGCTGGGTCCGGCTCACCGCTGGCAGCGGCTTTTCGGCCGGCCCGGAAATCACATCGCCCTGCGGCGTGAAGCGCGAGCCGTGGCACGGGCAGTCCCACGTGCCCTCGGCGTCGTTCCAGCCCACGACGCAGCCCATGTGGGTGCAGACCGCGGAGCGCAGCGTCAGCGCGCCGTGCGAGTCCCGATACGCCGCCACTTTCTCGCCGTGGTGTTCGATCACCTGGCCCTGACCGCGCTTCACGGTCCTGATCGATCGCCCCTCCGCGCCGCTGAACCGATCCCGGAGCATGTAGTACGGGTAGTCCACGTTCTCCTTCACGTACTCCCACAGCCCGCGCCGCACCGCTGACCGGCCCGGCTCGAAGAGGTCGGCCCACGGATTCTCGCGATCCTGAATCGCGTCCGCGATCAGCATCGCCGCCAGGGTCCCGAACGTGAGCCCGTTGCCGCCGTAGCCGGTTGCGGCGTACTGATGCTCCGTCATCCTGCCGATGTATGGGAGGCCGTCTGGCGTTTCGATCACCTGGCCGGACCAGCGGTGCGTCAGCGTGATATCGGGCACGCGGGCGGCGACCGTCTGTTCGAGACGGTCGAAGCAGGCCGACGTACTGTCCACCTGGCCGGTCTTGTGGTCCTCACCGCCGGCAATCAGCAGGTCGTGGTCGCGGTGCGGCTCCAGGCGCACGTAGTGGTAGGGATCGGCGGTGTCCCAGAACAGTGCGTCGGGAACGGCGCCGCGCGGCACGCGGCCGGCCACCACGTAGCTCGTATACAGCGACAGCTTGGTCTGGAACACCGTGGCGCCGGCCATGCTGGCGATCCCGACGAGCGGATTGTGGGTCGCGATCACGATGTCGCCGCACGACACCCAGTGCCCGTTGGCCTTCACCGCCAGCGGCGTCTCGCGGAATTCCTCCGCCTCGCTGTGCTCGAAGATGCGGCCGCCGGCGGCGGTGAGCGCGCGGGCCACGCCGGCGAGGTACTGCCGCGGATGGAACCTGGCCTGATCGTGAAAACGGATGCCCGGGCCGCCCGCGAACGGCACCGCGGCAGCGAACGTGGCAGCGAATCCGAGCTCGCACGCCAGCCTCGCCTCCTCGTGAAACGGCTCGGCGTCGGCCGTGCCGTCCCTGGGGTCGGGAGCGTGCAGGTAGCCGTCCACCCATTTGAACGCACAGTCGATGTCGTGCTCGCACACGATCTCGTCGATCTGCGCGATCGCTGCTCGTCCCGCGTCCCAGGCCGCCTGGGCGTGCGTGCGTCCGAAGCGGTCGACGAGCGCCGTCAGGCGCGCGTCGGTGACCATCGTGAGGTGCGCGCTCGTGTGGCCCGTGTCTACCTGGGCGCAGCGGCCGCGTTCGAGCAGCACGACCGAACGGCCGCTCCTGGCCAGCAGGTACGCCGTCGTGAGCCCGGTGATGCCGCCGCCGACGACCACGACCTCGGCTTCGGCATCGTGCGCGATCTTGGCGAACGAAGGCAGCGTGGCTGAGTCGGCCCAGTAGGGACGTGACGTCATGCGATGAATGAAGCAAGCAGACTGCCACGGGGTGCATCGCCCACGATCGGCGCCCATCACGGGCATTTTGCTTGCATCGTTGGAACGATGAGTCGCCTCGACGCGCCATGGATTCCACCGCCGTCTCATCGGACCGTTCGCCGCGGCGCTTCGACGACGTGAACGCGGTCGCCGCCGGCTTCCTTCGCGATCTGGCTTACGCGCAGGCATCCGGTCCGCGCATGTTCGGCTACAAGCGGGCGGCCGCGTCCATA
The DNA here is from genome assembly GCA_035557875.1 of Vicinamibacterales bacterium. Classification (GTDB taxonomy): domain Bacteria; phylum Acidobacteriota; class Vicinamibacteria; order Vicinamibacterales; family UBA2999; genus DASYRM01. The sequence continues at coordinate 1,075 of DATMDI010000113.1, read as the reverse complement.
CTGGCGCTCGAGCAGCCGCTGACCAGCCTGGTGCTGCCGGGCCGCCGCGTCGCGAAGATTCCCGGCATCGGTCCGGCCTCCGAGCGCGTGATCCTCGAGGTGCTCGACAGCGGCAGCTCGCCGACGGTGGAGCGGGCCGTGGCGCAGAGCGACCGCAGCGCCGATGTCACCCGGCGGCGTGGGCTTCGGAGCCACTTTCTGAGCCGCGCGGAGGTGCTGCGAATCCTGCGGGACCCCGGTTTCGGCGGTCCGGCGATGCCGGACTACCAGGGCGACCTGCAGATGCACTCGGAATGGAGCGATGGGGCGCCCACGCTCGCCGAGATCGTCGAGGGCTGCCTGGATCGCGGATACCACTACGCCGCCGTCACCGACCATTCTCACGGGTTGAAGATCGCCGGCGGCATGTCGATGGCCGAAGCGGCGGCACAGGGCGAAGCGATCGCCCGCCTCAACGCCGACTACCAGGGACGCTTTCGCCTCCTTCGCGGCATCGAAGCGAACATCGGCGCCGACGGCCGGCTCGATCTGTCCGCCGGCGAAGCCGCCAGCTTCGAACTGGTGCTCGCGGCGGCGCACTCGAAGCTGCGGCGCAGCGAAGATCAGACCGCTCGCATGCTTGCGGCGGTCGAAGCGCCGCACGTCCACGTCCTCGCGCACCCGCGCGGGCGGATTTCGAGCAGCCGGGCCGGGATCGTCGCCGACTGGGACGCGGTCTTCGCGGCCGCGGCCAGTCACGGGGTAGCAATCGAAATCGACGGCGATCCATCGCGCCAGGATCTCGACTTCACGCTGGCGGAGCGGGCGCTGGCCGCCGGCTGCCTGTTCGCGCTCGACAGCGACGCGCACGCGATCTCGCAGCTGCGCTACGCGGAGACCGCGATCGCGCACGCGCGCCTCGCGGGCATTCCGCCGCAGCGCATCGTGAACTGCTGGCCGCCCGAGCGGCTGCTGGAGTGGCTGCGCCGCAAGACCGTGTAGGGCGTGGCTTCAGCCGCGCCACATCGAGGCGGGTCTGAAGACCCGCCCTGCAACGGCCTCGCTCTAGTGCGTCCCAGCTAGACGCGCCGCCGCC